>NZ_JAVJAN010000032.1:0-47475 GCF_031344075.1 Clostridium aquiflavi | reverse complement strand
ACAAGCAGTAAATGTGACAATACTCATTGAGAATTCTCAAAGTCCAATTACAATGCCACTTTACCTATTGCATATATCAACACTCATTTAAAACAGAGCCTAAAATAAAAATATATAAAATGGAAAAACATATTGTTTTTAAATAGTGTATAATAATATTGAATCAAATTTATATGCAAATTAAATTTTAATTTGTAATAAATGGGGGATGAAGCAGTGGGTGGAATAATAACAATAAAGAACATTATAGATAATTATAAAAATGCAGATATAGATTTTGAAAGTTTAAGCTTAGAAAAAATAAGAAAATATGCAGATAGAGAAAACAAAAAAGCACAAAATGTTTTAGGTGATAGATATTATACTGGTGAGGAGATTACGCAGGATTATGAAGAGGCTGTTAAATGGTATATAAAATCTGCTAAGCAAGGCTATGATGTTGCACAATATAATTTAGGAGATATGTACTATTGTGGAAATGGAGTAAAGCAAGATTATGAAAAAGCTATAGAATATTTTAAATATTCAGCTAATCAAGGAAATCCAGATGCACAATGTAATTTAGCATGTATGTATGAAGAGGGATTAGGAACTGAAGTAAACTATGAAGAAGCTATTAAATGGTATGAAAAAGCCGCATTACAAGAAGATTTTTATGCACAATATAACTTAGGTAATTTATATATGTATGGAAAAGGCGTTGATACAGATTATAAAAAGGCATTTAAATGGCACATGCGAGCTTCAATTTTAGGCTATGAGAAGTCTCAAAATACATTAGGTTATATGTATGAACAGGGTATTGGAATAGAAAAAAACTATGAAGAAGCTGTTAAGTATTATAAAAAAGCTGCATATCAAGAATACTCATATGCAGAATATAATTTAGCTACTATGTATTATTTGGGAAATGGAATAGCTCAAGATCGTAAAACTGCATATATATGGTATAAAAAAGCTGCAAATCAAGGATTAAAAAAAGCAATGATAGCTTTAAAAACTAAATATAAAGAAACAAATATATAATTTAAAATAAAGTATAAAAAGTAAATAAAAAAATAATACTATAAAGATAACTTAAAATCTTTATAGTATTATTTTTTTATTTTCCGATAAGTTTATCGCTATATAATATATGTTCAGTTAACCAAGTATTTAAAAATTCTAGTATTTTTTTTATACCTTCATCTTGGTTTTCATCCACAATTTTTAAATCCACATTATTAAGTTCTTCAATGAATTTTTCATGTGCGATTTTTTGAGAGAATCTTCGCTTGTAATTTATACTATCCATGTATTCTTCTTCAGATTTAAAATGAAATGTTGTATAGTCTTTTAATTCTTCAATAATATTTACAACAGAATCATATTTATCTAATGTGAAATTATTGGTTAGTAAATTATATGCCTTATCAGCTATCTCAAAGAGTTTTTTATGTTGTTCATCAATAAATTCAATGCCTGTTTTAAATTCTTCTTTCATTTTATACATTTATAATAAACCTCAACTTTCTTTAGATAAATAATATATTATAATTATACATTGAAAACTTATATTTTTCTATAAAATTAAGTTAATATATATTATTAATTATAATGCAATATATTACATTAAATAATAAACAGTGTTATAACAAAAATATAATTATATGTACATAGCAAACAATAACAGTATGTATGGTTATATGCATAAAATATAATTGAAAGGAATTTATTGTATGGGATATAATGGAATTGATATCATTGATAAAGCTATAAATATTGAAGAAAGAAGAAAAATAATAATTAATAGTGTTGTAAATGAAAATACTAATAATCCTGCTGTAAAAGTAATAGCAAAAGTATTATCTAATCAATTAGATGCAATGATAAAACATTATGAAGAATTAAGAAATGAAGTGAGTAATACAGAACTTGAAGAAATAGACATTATGACTTATGATAAAATGTCTTTTTTAATAAATGAATTTAACAATAAGTTATATAATCCAAAAGTGAATAATGTTAGGGAATATTTAGAATTCTCACTTAATTTAGCTAAAGATAAATATTCTTTATTTGTTGATATACAAGGTAGACTTGTAAATAATACAAAAGACACTCAGCCAAAAACTTATGAAATATTAAGCAATATAATAAAAACTATAAGTAAACAAATAAGAACTATTGAAAAAACATTAATATAATAAATTTAAAGAGGAATAATTTGAAACAAAAGCTTATAATCCATTATTTACATGATACAATATATAATGGTTATGTAGATTATTGATTTAGGCAAATTTTACATAGCTAATAATAATGAAGTAGAGGTAAAGAGAATGGAATTAAATTGGAGTTTAAAAGAAATATATTCATCATTTAATAGTGAGGAATTTAAAGGTGATTTAGAATCGCTTAACTATATGATAGAGAATATTAATGAGTGGAGTAAAGAGATAACTTTAGATAAAGAAAACTTAAAAATTAAATTAGAAGAATATATAAAGAAGTTTACTAAATTTACTGATTTAGCAAGTAAATTATCAATATATATAAATTTGGTTTTAAGTGTTGACACTACAGATAAAGAAGGTTTAAAATATTCAGATGTTATAGAGAAAAAGTTAACAGAAATTGTTGAAAGCAGTACTAAATTAGAAAGATGGATTAGTAGCATAGAAAATATAGATGAAGTTATAAGTAATTCAAGATTACTTAAAGACCATGAGTTTATATTAAAAAATATAATTAAAAATAGTAAATATTTACTTAGTGACAAAGAGGAAAATATAATTGCTAGTATGAAAAATACGGGATCTAATGCTTGGCTTAAACTTAAGGATAAACTAATTTCTAACTTAAAAGTAGAAATTGAAGAAAATGGAGAAATTAAATCTATACCACTAACTTTAGTCTTAAATATGGCATATGATAAAGATTCAACTGTTAGAAAAAAAGCATATGATGCTGAAATAGCTTCTTATAAAAAGGTTGAGGAAGGGGTAGCAGCAGCTCTTAATGGAATAAAAGGAGAAGTTTTAACTGTATGTGATTTAAGGGGATATAAATCTCCATTAGAACAAACACTTAAAGATTCAAGAATGGATGAGGAATCCTTAGATGCTATGATTTCTGCAATGAAAGAAAGTTTACCTATTTTTAGAAAGTATTTAAGAAGAAAAGCCGAAATTTTAGGATATAATAATGGATTGCCATTTTATGAATTATATGCACCGATTAATGATGCTGATATGAAGTTCAGTTATGAAGAAGGAACTAAATTTGTTATTAAAAATTTCAATACTTTTAGTAATAACTTAGCTGATTTTGCTAAGAAAGCTATAGATAATGCATGGATAGATGTAATGCCAAAGTCTGGTAAGGTAGGAGGAGCATTTTGTGAAAATCTACATTTTATAGGTGAAAGTAGATTCTTACTTAATTATGGTGAAAGTTTTGGTGATGTTGTAACACTTGCTCATGAATTAGGTCATGGATTTCATGGTGAGTGTTTAAATAATGAAACAACATTAAATTCTGATTATCCTATGCCAATAGCAGAAACTGCATCGACTTTCTGTGAAACTATAATAAAAAAAGCAGCTATAAAAGAAGCTACTAAAGATGAGGCCTTATCAATATTAGAAACTGAAATAAGTGATTGTACTCAAGTAATAGTTGATATATATTCAAGATTTTTATTCGAAAAATCATTTTTTGAAGTAAGAAAAGAAAGCGCTCTAAGTGTAGATAAAATTAAAGAATTAATGTTAAATTCTCAAAGAGAAGCTTATGGTGATGGATTAGATCAAACTTACTTACATCCATATATGTGGACTTGGAAGCCACATTATTATTATGCAGATAGTAATTTTTACAATTTCCCATATGCGTTTGGGTTATTATTTGCTAAAGGGCTATATGCTGAATACTTAAAAAGAGGAGAGTCATTCCCTAATGAATATGAAAAATTACTTTCAATTACAGGTAAAAATAAAATAGCAGATGTAACAAAAGTTATGGGAATAGATATACATGATAAAGAATTTTGGAAAAACTCTTTAAAGACAATAGAAGAAGACATAGAAGAGTTTATGAAACTTAGTGATAAATTATTATAAATTAGATGTAAAATAAAGTCAGCTATTGACCAATTAAGCATATAAATTTAAATATTAATCATAGAAGTATAACATTTACAACGCTATTTTACCATAAGGTTCAAATTTTGTAGTAAAATAGCGTTATATTTATGTTAAATAATATATTAATTGGTCATTAATGATAAAAAATATATTATAATATATGAATACTATATTATGTGGAGTGATCGTTATGTCAATAATAAATAATAAATTTAAATTAAATCCTGTGCAGATACTAGCAATAGGTTTTGTCATACTAATTTTTATAGGAGGATTATTATTATCTTTACCAATGTCATCAGCTTCGGGAGAATCAACTAATTTTTTGGATGCGTTATTTACGTCTACATCTGCAAGTTGCGTAACTGGTTTAGTTGTAAAAGATACAGGTACATATTGGAGTAGCACTGGACAAGTAATAATTTTAATACTTATTGAAATAGGTGGCTTAGGATTTATGTCGTTTGCTACATTTATAGCTATGCTATTTGGTAAAAAAATCACACTGAAAAATAGATTAGTTATGCAAGAAGCTATGAATACATTAAGCATACAAGGTCTTGTAAAGATGTTAAGGTATGTTATGGGAATTACTTTCTCAATACAGATATTAGGCGCATGCATTTTATCAACACAATTTGTACCTGAATTTGGATTGAAAAAGGGTAGCTTTTATAGCATTTTTCATTCAGTATCTTTTTTTTGTAATGCTGGATTTGATGTAATAGGGAATTTTGAAAGTTTAACAAGATATTATAATAAGCCTGTTGTATTATTAACAGTTAGTAGTTTAATTATTATTGGTGGATTAGGATTTACTGTTTTACTTGAAATATATAATTTCAAAGGTATAAAAAAATTATCTAGTCACACTAAGTTGGTTCTTTTAGTTACTGCTGCATTAATAGTATTTGGAGGTGTTTTCATATTTGCATTAGAATATACTAATTTAAATACAATTGGTAATATGAATTTAAAAGATAAAATATTTAATTCATTGTTAGCATCAGTATCGCCAAGAACAGCAGGGGTTAATAGTATACCAATAGATGAAATGCATACTGCAAGTAAGTTTTTTACCATTATACTGATGTTTATTGGTGGATCGCCAGGATCAACTGCTGGAGGACTTAAGACTACTACTTTTGGCGTGATAATTCTTACTGTTCTTTGTGTTATAAAAGGGAAAGAAGATACTGAACTTTTTGGTAGGAGATTTCCAAAAGAATTGGTATACAAAGCTTTTTCATTGTTATTTATTGGTATGACTTTAGTTATTGTTGTTACTATGATATTAACAATAACTGATCCTAATGAATCTCTTATTTCACTTTTATATGAAGCTACATCAGCTTTTGGTACCGTGGGGTTAACTACAGGAGTTACTCAAAGGTTAAGTAGTATGGGTAAAGGTATGATAATTATAATGATGTATTTAGGAAGAGTAGGACCTTTAACAGTTGCATTAGCATTAACTAAGAGAAGAAAAAGGACTTTATATAAATATCCAGAAGCTAAAATACTAATAGGATAAAGATGAAAATATTAGATGTTGATCAGATCCAGACAGTATTTATTCACAAGGTCATAAATAATTAAACAGCAAAAAATAAATTAGTATTAATATACTAATTTATTTTTTGTGATTTTTGTTAAAAAACTAATTTGGATATTTTATATTATAACGTTAATGTAACATACCTTTAAAACATAACTCCACAATAAAATAAAAGATAAAAAAACAAAAGAAAACACAAAAAAGTAAAAAACCATCAAATTCTTGACAGCATAAATTAATATGGGATAATATTATTAGAATTAGCTGTGGAATAAAAAAGATTAAATGTAAAAAATATACTAACCAAAAGGTGGTTAATTTAAATGATTGGTAATAGAAATTTAAATGATATAATTGATATTAATTTATTAAAATCAATACAAGATAGATTAGCTGAAATTACTGGACTTGCATATAATATAGTTGATTTTAAGGGTAATCCAATTAATAATTATTCAAACTTTTGTGATTTTTGTAGTAAAGTTAGAAATACTAAAGAAGGTATGAAAATATGTTATGATACAAATGCGCATGCAGGATTAGAAGCGGCTATAAGACAAAAACCATATGTTTTTAAATGTCCAGCAGGTTTAGTAGATGTTGCTATTCCTATTATTGTAAATGGTAATTATCTTGGCGCAGTTTTTTTTGGACAAGTTAGAACTAATAAAGATAAGCTTGAACCAATTAGAAAATCAAATTATTATTCTAAAATGTGTAGAAATGATAATGAATTATTAAATGACTTCAATAGCACAAAATTTATAGATTATTCTAAGATTGAATCAATATATTCTTTAATTAATATAATTGTAAATTTATTGGTTGAAAAATCTGAACTTAGTTCAATTCAGGAAGAATTAAGCTTTAATAATATAAAGCTTATTAGAGAAAAACAGGAAAGAAAAGAATTAGAAGAAAAACTTAAGTTTTGTGAATTGGATTCTTTGGAGACACCTATAAGTTTTGAATTTATTCTTAATACATTAAACACAATATCTAGTCTTGCACTAATAGAAGATGCTCCTAAAACTCAAGAAATGATATATTCTTTAACAAAACTATTTAGATATAACTTTAAAAATATTGGTAACTTAGTTTCTATGGAGAAAGCTATAGAAAACATCAAAACATATTTAAAGATACAATCAACTAGATTTGGTGAGAGAATAAGATATGAAATTAATATAGATGAAAAAATTAATCACATTAAAATACCAACTATGATTTTTTTACCATTTATAGAATATTCAATATTAAATGGACTATGCCCTAAAAAAGATGGAGGAACTATTTTTATTAAAGGAGACTGCTGTGAAAATAATGCTACTATTTTAATTCAAGATAATGGCATAGGAATTTCTGAAGATGAATTATTTTCAATATTAAATGGTAAATGCAAAAAAGGCTCTTTAGGAGCAGGCATATATAATGCTAATAATGTTCTCGTTAAATATTATGGAAAAGAATATAAAGTTAATATAAAAAGCGAACTAAATATAGGGACTAATGTGAGTTTTAAACTACCATTATAGATTTTTTTAGTAAAACGTTGATATATGTATAAGTGTATAGGCAAAATAAGGACTTAGTAATTGGAATTAGGAATACTAAAATGTATAGTCTAATTACAAGAAAACTTTACCTAAACAATATATCAACACACATTAAAAATAGAGTCTAAAATTAAAAAAATCAGGGAAATGTAAAGGGGGGGAGAGCATTAGTATGTGTAAAGTATTAATAGCTTCTGATGACATTTTAGAACTTGAAGCTTTAAAAATAATTATATATAAAAAGATAAAAAATATTAGTATTGTTGGATTAGCTTGTAATAGTGATGAAGTAATTAGCATGAATAATAATTTAAATCCAGATATAATTTTTTTAGATACTATGCTTCCAGGAAAAGATGGATTTGAAGTAACTAAAATTATAAAGAAAAATTATAAAGAGAAAATAATTGTATTAATGAGTATTTATGATAACTTTGAATCTTTACAAAGGGCTTTAAAAGTAAAGGCAGATGACTATTTATTAAAACCAGTCAAACCAGAAAAGGTTATAGAGATACTAAATGAATACATGAAAAATAATGAGTGTATGCTTTTAGATGAAAATCTATCTAATGAATATAAGTTAAATCAAACTTTAAATTATATAGAAAAAAACTTCAAAAAAAATATAACACTTAAAGAAGTAGCAGAGTATATGAATTATAGTACAGCATATTTTAGTAAGAGCTTTAAAAAATATGTGGGTGTTAATTTTAATAAATATATAACACAAATAAGAGTACAAGAAGCAAAACGTGTATTAAAAGAAACTAATATTAGCATAAATGATTTGGCATTTGATATGGGGTACAATGAGCCTAATTATTTTTGTAAAGTATTTAAAAAAGAAGAAGGCATTACCCCATCTGAATATAGAGAAAAAGTATGACATAAAAATATAGCTTATAGTTAAATAATTACTTAAATTTAATAAAAAACAGCGATTATAATATTTACTGGAAAAATATTATAATCGATTGGACACATAAGTATTAAAAAATATCTAAGTCAACCTGTATTATAGTATATAAGAAATAAATTATTTGAGCTAAAATAAGTAAACGTATTCTTATAAAAATTACCTTGATTAGCTTACAAATAAAATATCTTGTAATAAGAGGGGGAGAACTATGGATATATTAGCAAAAGGATTTATAAATCCTACTAAAAGAGTAGAAAAATTAAAAGAAGAGATATTTTCAGCAATTCCATGTATTGAAGCTGATAGAGCAATAATATTAACTGCATCATTTAAAGAAACAGAAAATGAACCTATAATTATTCGAAAGGCTAAATCTCTTGAGAAGATACTAAGTGAAATACCTATAGTAATTAGAGATAATGAACTTATTGTAGGAAGCTTAACTAAGAATCCTAGATCATGTCAAGTTTTTCCTGAATTTTCAAACCAATGGTTAGTAGATGAATTTGATAAATTTGAGAAAAGAACTTCAGATTTATTCAAAATTCCAGAAGAAACAAAATCTAAGCTTAAAGAAGTTTTTAAGTATTGGCAAGGAAAAACAGTAAGTGAATTAGCTACATCTTATATGTCTAATGAAACTAAAGATGCTATGAATACAAAAGTATTTACAGTGGCTAATTATCATTTTAATGGTTTAGGTCATATTTCTGTAGATTATCCTAAAGTACTAGAAAAAGGATTTTTAGGAATTATAAATGAAACAGAGAATGCTATAATTAATGCTGATAAAAGCAATCCTGAATATGTTAAAAAGAAAGTATTCTGGGATTCTATAATAATTTCATGTAAGGCAGCAATAAAATATGCAAATAGGTATAGTGAATTAGCTAAAAAATTAGCAGGCGAAACACTAGATATAGATAGAAAAAATGAATTGTTAAAAATTGCTGAAATCTGTAGCAAAGTTCCAGCTAATCCAGCAGAAACATTTTATGAAGCATGTCAATCATTTTGGTTTGTACAAGCTATAATTAGCTTAGAATCTAACGGACATGCTATATCTCCAGCACGTTTTGACCAATATATGTATCCTTATTATAAGAATGATATTGATAATAAATTTGCAACTAAAGAAATAAATACAGAAATTCTTCATTGTTTGTGGGTTAAATTTAATGATCTTACTAAAGTTCGTGATGAAACAACAACTAAAGCTTTTAGTGGCTATTCTATGTTCCAAAACTTAATTGTGGGTGGACAAACTCCAGATGGAAAGGATGCAACAAATGAATTATCTTATATGTGCCTTGAAGCTACTGGAAGTTTAAAATTACCACAACCATCTCTTTGTGTTAGAATATGGAGCAAAACTCCTGATGAATTTTTAATTAGAACTTGTGAATTAACTCGTTTAGGAACTGGTCTGCCAGCATTTTATAATGATGAAGTGGTTATTCCAACCTTGATTAATCAAGGTTTAACAATAGAAGATGCTAGAGATTATGCAATTGTAGGATGCGTTGAACCTCAAAAGCCTGGAAAAACTGATGGTTGGTATGATGCTGCATTCTTTAACTTAGCAAAGATATTAGAACTATCTATGAATAATGGTAGACTTAATGGCAAGCAAGTTGGTCCTGAAACTGGTGAGTTTACTTCATTTAAAAATATAGATGATTTTATAAATGCATATAAAAAACAAATAGAATATTTTGTATTCCATATGGTTGCAGCAGATAATTGTGTTGATATAGCACATGCTGAAAGGGCACCACTTCCATTTTTATCATCTATGCTTGATGATTGTATTGGCACAGGAAAGTCAATTCAAGAAGGTGGAGGACACTATCGTTTTTCAGGACCTTTAGGTGTTGGAATTGCAAATGTTGGTGATTCATTCATGGCTATAAAGAAGCTTATATTTGATGAAAACAAAATTACTTTATTAAAATTAAAAGCTGCTGTTGATAGTAACTTTGGTGAAAATGAAGATGATCCAATTAAAAAAGCAGAATATGAAGATATAAAACAATTAATTTTAAATAGAGTTCCTAAGTTTGGTAATGATATAGATGAAGTAGATGAATTTACACGTGATGGTGCACTTATTTATTGTAAAGAAGTATTAAAATATACAAATCAACGTGGAGGAAAATTCATTCCAGGATTATATCCGGTTTCAAATAATGTATATTTAGGCAGTCTTGTTGGTGCAACACCTGATGGTAGAAGTGCATTTAAACCTTTAGCAGATGGAGTATCTCCAACTAGAGGTGCAGACGTTAATGGACCAACAGCTGCTGCAAATTCAGTATCTAAATTAGAACATTTTGCAGCTCCAAGTGGAACATTATTTAATCAAAAGTTCAATCCAAATTCTCTACAAGGAGATAATGGGTTGAAAAACTTAGGATCTTTAATAAGAAGCTATTTTGATAGAAAAGGTATGCATATACAATTTAATGTAATAGATAAAAAAATTCTTCTTGAAGCTCAAGAACATCCTGAACAATATAGAGATTTAATAGTACGTGTTGCTGGTTATAGTGCTCAATTTATTTGTTTAGATAAGGGCGTACAAGATGATATTATAAAGAGAACAGAACAAAATTTATAAATAAGTTACTATAAGTAAATTTTAAATATAGAAATAAATATAAATACTCTTATGAAAGGAAAAAGCTATGCTAAAAAACGAAGTGGATTTAAACAAAATAGGTACTGTTTTTAATATACAAAGATTTTCAGTAAATGATGGACCAGGCATACGCACTATAGTATTTTTAAAAGGATGTCCATTATCTTGCCATTGGTGTAGCAATCCTGAATCTCAAAATGTAAATAAACAATTACTTTTTAATATAAAGAATTGTACAGGATGCCATAAGTGCGAAACTATATGTGAATATAATGCTATTGATTTTAATAATCTTAATAGAATAGATAGAGATAAATGTATTAGTTGTGGAAAATGTGCAGAAAACTGTTATCCAGGAGCTCTTGTTGTTTCAGGAAAAGAAATGAGCGTTAAAGAAGTTTTAGATGAGTTAAATAAAGATTCCTCTCAATTTAGAAGATCTAATGGTGGAGTTACACTTTCAGGTGGAGAGCCATTATTACAACATGAGTTTGCGCTAGAAATATTAAAAGGATGTAAAAGCATAGGAATTCATACAACGATAGAAACCACAGGGCATGTAGATAAAGAGGTTTTTAAAAAAATAGCACCTTGGGTTGATTTAGTACTTTTAGATATAAAGACACTTAATGAAGATAAGCATATAAAATATGTTGGAGCAAGCAATAAGATAATACTAGAAAATGCAAAGTTAATATCAGAATTGGTAACTAGTACTATTATTAGAGTTCCTGTTATACCTCAGTTTAATTGTGATGAAAAAAGCATACAAGATATTGCTAAATTTACAAAAAGCTTAAACAATATAACAGAGATTCATTTATTACCTTATCATAAATTAGGTTTAAATAAATATGATTGCTTAGGTAAAGAATATTTAATGCAAAATGATATTAATACCCCAAGTGAAGAAGTAATGTTAAATTTCAAAAAAATTGTTGAAGATATAGGACTAACATGTAACATTGGAGCCAATTAACCCCATTTAATATAATAGGACTATGTTAAAAGAATTATTTTAAGATAGTCCTATACTTTTATAAATTATTGTGTTATTGGAATTAGAATTTTTAAGTAATAACAATAATAAAGTCGCAAACATTTCTTACTAAAGATGGATATGTTACAATAAAAACAGATGGATAATCTATAAGTATAGACCCAAATAATATATATAAGGGGAAGATTTTAATGAATTGGATTAGAGAAATAGAGAATTATAATCCATATAATAAGCAGGAAGCTAGTGATAAAAAATTTATATTAGACTGTATAAATCAATATGATAATTTGCTTACTAGAGAAAATTCATTGGCTCATATGACCAGCTCTGGATACATAGTAAATAAAAACAGAGATAAAGTATTAATGATTCATCATAATATATATAATACATGGGCATGGACTGGTGGTCATACTGATGGTGATAGTGATTTTCTACATGTTGCAATAAAAGAAGCTCAAGAGGAAACTGGTGTTAAAAATTTTAATGTAGTTACTAATGAGATTTTATCATTAGATGTATTACCTGTTAAAGGACATTTTAAAAAAGAAAATTATATATCTGCACATTTACATTTATCAGTGGCTTATGTTTTAGAATGTGATGAAAATGAAGAACTTATAATAAAGAAAGATGAAAATAGTGGTGTTAAATGGATTCCTATAAGTGAAATTAATTTATATTCAAATGAACCTGATATGATTGAACTTTATAATAAATTTAATGAAAAAATTAAAAAGCTTTATTAAAGAAAAGTGTACTATATATTAAAAATACTAAATATATAGTACACTTTATATTATTTCTATCTTTTATTTAAATTTTCGTTAAAGATAGATCCTTCTTTTATAGCCCAAGCTTGATGTGCCAAAAACATTTTACTATATGCTTCTTCAATATTAAGCCAAACTAACTCATGATCTTTTTCTATTGGATTTGCTACTTTTTTTAATGAATCTGCTAAATAAAAATTACCAATGCTATGAATATAACCATTAAATCTACGTCCCCAATGATAAGAAGAACCTATACATACAAATTTTTTTATGTTTATTGTGCAACCTAATTCTTCCATACATTCTCTTCTTAAGCATTCTTCATTACTTTCATTTTGTTCTATACCACCACCAGGTAAGAAATATCCACCTGGCAATTTTATAACAGCTACTTTATTTTCTTTAAAGATTAGTGCATATGCACCAATTCTTTGCTTGTATTCTTTATCTTTAAGTTTTTCTCCAAATGTCATTTGTTTCATATTTATAAACCTCTTTTTATTTAATTTACCCAAATATTAAGAAATTATAATTCTATAGATTATAATAGTTGAAATTAATTTATTATTAAATAATTATATGAAGTGTGGAATAGAAAGTAAACAATAATATTAAAATTTATATATTTTATTAAATGAAAATAGAGTAATTTTATAACTAAAATCAATTTTTAGAATATTAATATAATATAACCAAAATATTGTTGTTGAAAGGGGAAACACATGTTTGATAAAATAAAATTACCATATGAATATAATGCATTAGAACCATATATAGATGCTGAAACACTAAATATACACTACAATAAACATCTTCAGACTTATGTTAATAACTTAAATAAAATATTAGAAAAACATACAGATCTGGTTGAAGGGAAAACCTTAGAGCAAATACTATTAAATGTAGAATCTTTTCCAAAAGAGATAAGGCAAGATATAATAAATCAAGGTGGAGGAGTTGCTAATCATAACTTATATTTTTATAATTTATCTCCAAATCCTAAATTAAAACCAGAAGGAACTTTATTATATGAGATAAATAGCAAGTTTGCAGATATAGAGAATTTGAAAATTCAATTAACTAATTTGGCCATAAGTCAGTTTGGATCAGGTTATGGATTTTTAGTAAAAGATAATAATGGAAATTTATCAATTTTAAAAACCTTAAATCAAAATAGTCCAATTAGTAATGGGTTAACGCCAATTCTTTGTATAGATGTTTGGGAGCATGCTTATTATTTACAATATAAAAACTTAAGAGCAGATTATGTCAAAAATATATGGAATATAATTGATTGGAATAAAGTTCAAGACTTATACGAAAATTACATTATTTAAAAAAGTAGGCTATGTTTTAACGTAGCCTACTTTTTTATCTAATAGTGAACCCTAATTAGCCAAAATTTCATTTTTTTATCGCTCCAGCCTAAATCCCAAGGGACATTATTTCTATCTGTATTGTGACAAGTAACTAGACTATAACCTTTAGAGTCAGCACCAGTAACAACAGAGACATGCGTTATATGACCTTTTTTTTCATAAGCTATAAAATCTCCAGGTAGTAATTTATAAGAGGCTTTGTAAACTCTCTCATAATTACCAGTAGCTATAACAGAAGCTCTACCACTGTTTAACATATAACGAGTAAATTTATCAGCATTTACCCATGGACCAGTAGCACTACCTTTATCATAATTCCAAACAGAATTTTTTTTAAATTTACCCCCTTCATGAAGCACTTGGGAAGCAAAATTTGCACAATCTCCACCTTCACAATTAAAATTTTTATATTTTTTATTGTATTTAAATTTATGTTCATCTAATGAAGATACACCACAATGTTTTTCAGCATATTCTAATGCATTCTTTCGTTTCTCATCTAAAGAAGAAAAATCTCTTGAAGTCTGATTTTTAATATGTTCTTTAATATCATCTACTTTAATGTTTTCTAAACTTAATGAATCAGCAAAGGGATCATTGTACCATTCTTTTGTTATTATCCATTCATCATCATATTTAGTGAGTCTCATTGAATGTGAAGTTCCAATTCTAGAACTGTTAATTATATTAGGTTTGTCTAAATATTCATACTTATACTCAGTGTCACATAACACATAAAAAGAACATATTTTATCACCAATATTACATTTGGTAATTTTTATTTTTGGTATTATATCTAAAAACTTAACTCCTTGCTTTTCTGCCCAGTTATTTATATATTTAACTTTCTTTTCTTCATATTCATAGGCCCATTGAGCAATTTTTGTATTATCACAATATAGACTTCTTAGACAATCTAAATCTTGAGTTAATACAGCTCTACTCTTTATTAAAAAAATATTTTCTATATGTTTTTTTAACTCATCTTCTGTGTCACTAGCAAAAGCATTTTTAAATGAAAATATATTAAATAATGTTAAAATTATAGTAAATAATATAATTGCTTTTTTTAGAGATAATTTAGTGAATTTAAATATGTACATATATTACTACCTCTTTCTAAATAGTATTTTAAGTTAATGCTTTTTCAATAATATCAATATAATTTTTTGTAGTTTCATCTTCTAAAAGAACTCCATAAAACCAATTCTCTTCATTATTCCAATTAGTAAAATACTTAGCTTTTAAAATAATTTCAGGCCTATATTCAAAGTGTAATATATCGAAATGCCCCCATTTTCCACCCCAAACAAAGTTATTATTTTCAAATGTTTCTACTAAATCTTTAGGATATTCAGAAAGCCTTTTTTGTGCATCTTTTTCAGAACCCCATTTCCAATAATCTCTTTTATCACTTTTTAAGTCAATTGCTATTCCATAAGAATGAGGACTTAACCTACCAGTACCAGATATTACTCTATAATTGTAAGTTCCACTAGCAGGATAAAGTATACTAGCTATATCATTTCTAGTTTTGCACAAAGGAACAAGGTCTTTTAAGGCATTATCTAAAGAGGCGTTAGCATTATTTTGTTTATTAAATTGGTAATTTGTATATCCATATTTTAAGTTCTTTAAATTTTTTTCTATGGCATTTCTTGAACTACCGTATACTTCATTTAATAATTCATAATTTCTACCTCTTCCAGGATCAATGCTTTTATCCATAATTACATCATTTTTATCAAGGGGATAGTACTGTTCTAACATATCTTGAAGGTCTGGATTTGCTAATTTTTCTTCATGACTTTTTTGAATTTTATCATCATATAAGATTTTTTTTCCAGATTTCATAACAATATAAACTTTATCATCGCTTTTTTCAATTCCTACAATGTCGTTAGGATATGATAACATTAAGACCAATAAATCTTGTTTCATTTGTACTTCATAATCTCTAATTTCTTCAGCCTTTGATATTATAGGTATATTAAAAAGTATAATAAAGCATATAAAAAAAATGCTCAATTTTCTCATAAATTTTCACCACCATTTAAAATTAATATGAATGTAGTTTATCCAAATAAGAGTATGTTTATGTGTTAAAGAAATTCTACTTATCTTAATATTTAAAGTAAAACTATAATATAAATAAACTTAAGATATATTTTCACTCTATTTATATAAATCACAGATTCTATCACTACAAATTTTAGAAGATTTAATAACCATGGACACTCCATTACCTGGATGAGTAGAAGCACCTGTAAAGAATAGATTATTAATATTTTTGATTTCACATTGAGGTCTAAATATATTAGTCTGATTTAGTGTATGACTTAAACCAAATGCAGTTCCACCATATGTATTGAATGCGTACTTAAAATCAAGTGGCGTTAAATATTTTTCAAGTATTATATGTTCCTTTATATCACTAAGGGTATCTATTGATGATAATATATCTAAAAGTTCTTTCTTTATCATATTTTTGGTTTTTAAATTCCAAGTAATATTATTGTAAAGTAAATTAGGAACTCTAATCATAACATTAATACATTCATATCCATTTGGACAAATAGTGGTATCTACTGAACTAGGGCAATAAATATATATTGATGGATCTTTTGAAAGTATTCCTTTAAAAGGAGCTTTTAAGTTTTTCTTGAAATTTTTATTTATATAGATATTATTTACGTTAAGCATAGGATATTTCTTATCTAAGCCTAAATATAAAATAAATGTTGAACAAGAATATTTTAATTGTTCTACTGGTTTAACTGAATCTTTTATATCCTTATCCTGTATAAGATTATCAATTGTATAAGAGTAATCACTACTGCAAATTACTGCATCTGCATTTAATTTTTGATTATTAACTATTACCCCTATAGCTTTCTTATCTTCAAATAATATTTTCTTTACATTACAATTAGTATTTATAATTCCACCTTGATTTAATATTAAATTTTCTAATGCTTTTATGTAAGAATATATTCCTCCTTGCATATGATATAACCCTTCTATTTGAGTTACAGCTGGAATTGAATTATATATGTTTGATAAAGTGTATGGTGATCCTCCTATATACATAGTTTGAAACATAAAATAATTTATAAGCTTTTCATTTTTAATATATTTCTTACAATCCTTATAAGATGAATGAAGTATTTTCAAATCAAGATGTGTATTACTAATTATAGATTTAAAAAAATTATTATTATTAGAAAAATTTTGGTTTAAAAAATACTTGTTTACAATTTGATATTTTTCATAATTAGAAGATAAAAAGTTAAAATAACCGTATATGTCCTCTATATTTCCATTTGTAATTTGGTTGATATTTGAAGAAAGTGATGAAAATTTATTTGAAAAATCATAAATGCTATTATCAGAATAAAACACTCTATAGAGTGTTTCTATAGGAATAAGAGAAAAATAGTCCTTATAATTTTTATTACAATACTCAAAAACCTCAATATAGTCTCTAAAAAACATGATTAATGATGCTGTTAAATTAAATTTAAATCCATTAACTTCAAAAAAGTTAGTTTTCCCTCCTATTGTTAAATTTTTTTCTAATACTGTAACATTAAAACCCCTTGATAAAAGGCGTGCAGCTACAGATAGTCCACCAATACCGCTTCCAATTACTATGATTTTTTTATTCATATCTAATACCTCATACAAAAATTAAATAAGTAGAAAAACCAATATTTTATTGATTTATTCTTTAATTTTATTGTTATTATTGTCAAATAATCAACAAATAATCTTGGTAAAATTATACACACTGAAAAGGTGATCGATAAAGCATAATACAAGTTAATTAAAATAAAATTATTAGTTAATTAAAATAAAATTATTAATTAATTTGAAGGAATGAAAAATAGTGTTATAATGAGGTATCATAGTTATGAAACAAAGCTATGTTTTATAATTGATATTTTAAAACATAGCAAATAAAAAAAGAAAAGTGAGAAGATTAAATGAAATTTGAGAAATTAGAAAAAACAATAAATAAACTAGATGCTGATATTGAGGCATTAAGGAGAGTTAAACACTATTTGTCAAACATAGATGAAATTAATGAAATTTCTGATCTTTTAAATAAGGAAAGACAAGTATATTCAGATGAGTTATATTTAGAAGATCCAATGGCTTACAACAAATGTTGTGAAAAAATAAGAGACTTATTAGATCAAAAAATTGAAAAAAATGAACAAATAGAATTATTAGAATTTATAAAAGAAGTTCATGGAAGAAAATCGCCTAATGTTAGTAAAAAAAGTCATGGACTTAATGCTTGGCTTAAATTTCTTGATATTGAATGTAAGTGGATTCAAAATCCAGAAACTGATTGGTCAGTGTTAATAATAATTGATATTGGAGCACACAATCAAAAATAATACATATTAATCCTTATGCATATATCAACACTCTGCTAAAACAAAGCCAATAAAAAAATAAAAGTAAGAATAGAGTCAGTGTTTCTTTTATAAGAAATGTTGACTCTATTTGCTATAATCATAGATATATAATTATTTAAATTCTATTGGATCTTTCTTTTATAAGGTGGAATTTTTAAAAATGTGTTAAAATAAGAGGTAGATTATTATTATGAAGAAATACATGAAGGAGTTTTAATTTTAATGAATATAATTACTTTAGAAAATATATATAAAAGTTACAGTGAAAAAATATTATTAAACAATATATCGTTAGGAATTAACGATGGTGATAAAATTGGACTTATAGGCATTAATGGAGCTGGAAAATCAACATTTTTAAAAGTTGTAGGGGGAAAAGATGAATTTTTTGATGGCTCTATAACAAAAGGAAAAAATGTTAGAATAGAATATCTTTCTCAAAACCCAGATTTTAAAAGTGGAGCCACAGTTTTAGAACAAATATTTAGAGGTGACACTAAAGAAATGAAACTTCTTATGGAATATGAAGATATATTAGTAAAGATAAACGCTTGCAACGGTGAAGAATTTAATAAATTAAATGATAAACTCATAAAACTTCAAGGTCAAATTGATTCTTTTAATTTATGGGACTTAGAAAGTGAAGCTAAAAGTATTTTAAATAAGCTAGGAATATCTAACTATAATGAAATAATGGATAATTTATCTGGTGGACAAAAAAAGAGAGTTGCCCTTGCATCAGCTCTTATAACACCTTGTGAATTACTTATATTAGATGAGCCTACAAATCATCTTGACGCTGAATCTATAGAATGGCTTGAAGAATTTTTAAACACAAGAAAAGGTGCACTTTTAATGATTACTCATGATAGGTATTTTCTTGATAGAGTTACTAATAGAATAATTGAATTAGATAGAGGAAACCTTTATACATACCCTGGAAATTATACTGCATTTCTAGAAAAGAAGGTTGAAAGACTTGAAACAGAACAAGTTAAAGAAGAAAAGAGAGACGCATTAATTAGAAATGAATTAAAATGGGTACGAAGAGGTGCTAAAGCTAGAACAACTAAGCAAAAAGCAAGATTACAAAGGTTTGATGAATTAGTAAATACAAAATCTATTGAAATAAAAGATAATGTTGATATATCTTTTGTAGGAAGTAGATTAGGTAAAAAAATAGTTGAATTATATGATGTAAATAAATCTTTTGATAAAAAACAAATTATAAAAGATTTTAATTATCTATTTTTAAGAGATGACAGAATAGGTATAGTTGGAGAAAATGGAGCAGGAAAAACAACTTTAGTTAACTTAATTAGAGGTTTAATACCACTAGATAGTGGTAGAATTGAAATAGGTGACACTGTAAAGGTAGGTTGTTTTGCACAAGACAATGCTCATATTGATCATAATTTAAGAGTTATAGATTATGTAAAAGAAGGTGGAGAGTATATTCCAACTGAAGATGGAACTAAAATAACAGCCTCTTCTATGTGTGAAAGATTTTTATTTGATAGCACAATGCAATATACTCCAATTGAAAAATTATCTGGTGGAGAAAAAAGAAGATTACATCTTTTAAGAGTATTAATGGAATCGCCTAATTTCTTGATATTAGATGAGCCTACAAATGATTTGGACATTGAAACTTTAAAAATTCTAGAATCATTTTTAGATGAATTTATGGGTATTGTAATTGTTGTATCACATGATAGATACTTTTTAGATAGAATCTGTAATAAAATATTCTCTTATGAAGGCGATGGATTAATTAAAGAATATAATGGTAATTATAGTGATTTCTTAATAGCAAAAGAGATAGAAAAAAATAATAAATCTTTAGAAAATGAAAAGTCTACTAATAAAGTGAAAAAAGAAAGAGTTAAAAATAAAGAAGATAAACCTAAGTTTACTTTTAAGGAACAAAAAGAATTTGAAACTATAGATGGAGATATATCTACTTTAGAAAGTAAGATAGAGCATCTTGATAAAGATTTAGAGCAAAATGCTACTAATTATGGAAAGCTTAATGAATTGATGAAGGAAAAAGAATCTCTTGAGCAAGAATTAGAGCAGAAGTATGAGAGATGGGAATATTTAAATGAAATTGCAGCTTCAATAGAAGAATATAATTCAAAGAAAAAACAATAATGGAGGATTTATAGTGGAACTACAAGTTTACTTAAAAGGAAAGAAAGAACCTCTAATATTTAAAGGTGATAGAATAGATGTTTTAGATATGGAGCTTCAAGGGAAAAAATATAAGCAAGTAAGATATTTTAGAAAAGGATTTTCTAAATCTGAGTATATAGAATCTTCTTTAATAACAAGAATGAGAGAAATAAATAAGTAATTTATAAACGGTGATAATTTATGATAAAACAAGTGTTAATGGAAGGATTCAATAATAGCATAAGCGGACGAAATAGAGTTAAAGCTGAGGTAATACTTAAAAATGATTTAGTGAAAGATATAAAAGTTAATGTAGATAATCATATGATAGATATTATCTCTTCTGTAATATCAGAAAGTCTTTTTAATGAATATTCCTGTAAAATAGAAATTGATAGTAAAACAAAAGAGGTTATAGGTACATATTGTAGTTGTACAGATTTTGAGAAAAAAGAATTTTCAAAGGATAATTACTGTTGTAAGCATTTAATAGCATCTTTTTACTATTTTTTAAATAGTTTAGATAATGATAAAGAGTTAAAAGAAAAGTTATTATTTTTGCAAGAGAGCAAAGATGATGATAAGAGTTTTTTTTCTAAAGCAGCAAAATCTCAAGATTTATTAAGTTCACTATTAGAACATAATAAAGAAAATGTTAAATTTGAGATAACCTTAAATAGAAATACATGGTCTTCAAAACTTCAAGCCGAATTTAAAATCGGTTTAAAAAGTTGTAATAATAAAATGTATGTGTTAAAAGATATAAATCAATTTTTAACATGTATGTACAATAAAATGCCCATCAAATATGGAAAAGATTTTATTTTTGATATAAGGAAGCAGAATTTATCATTTGATGATAGAAGACTTATCAAGTTTATTTATAGATTGAGTGAAAAAGAAAATTTACAAAGCTCATTTAAAAGAAGTCAAGATAAAATTATAAATGGAAAAACTTTAACTATACCTGATATCTTAGTTAAAACTTTTTTAGATATAATAAAGAATCACAGAATATATTTAGGCGATGGGTTTTTCTGTAGAATAATCGATTCAGAAATACTTTATGAAGATATACCAATTCCTTTTTCTTTATGTGACAGTGGAAATAATATAATATTAGAAGTTCCTAATGGTATGCCAGAAGCACTTACACAAGATGAAGATGTATTTCTTTATGGTACTTCAATATATGTTCCATCTACAGAACAAAGTGAAAGATTAGTTCCTTATCTTAAAGTATTTAATAATACACAGAGTATAGCATTTGGGCAAAATGATGAAAAAAGAGTGTTAAAAGAGCTTATACCATCAATACAAAATGTAAGTAATGGATTAAATTTATCTAAAAAACTTAAAAATAAGGTAGTAATAGCACCTGTTATTTTCAAATTTTACTTTGATAAAGACAGGGAAAATGTTTATTTAACATTAAAGGTTTCATATGGTGGGTATGAATTTAATTACTTTGAAGAATTCAAAGAAAAAGTTATATATAGAGATTCTCAAAAAGAAAAAGAAGTATATAAATTAGTAAAAAAATTTGGATTTGAAGATGTAAATAATAGATTTATCTTTTTAAAAGATGATGATTATATATTTAGATTCTTTAAATATGATATAGAAAGATTTCAAGATTATGGTGAAGTTTTTTATTCAGAGAATTTTAAAGGAATAAGAAATATATCAAAATCTGACTTTAAAGGCGATGTTAGAAAAGGCAAATTTGATTATTTTGAATTTGAATTTATATTATCAGACCTATCTAAAGAAGAAACCACTAATATATTAAGAAGCTTTAGAAGTAATTTAAAGTACTATAAATTAGAAAATGGTGAGTTCTTAGATTTAGAAGATAAAGACCTAAAAGAAATACTAACTCTTTTAGATAATTTACTTTTAGAAGAGACTTTAAATAATAACACAATTGCTTTATATAAAAATAAAGGAATTTACTTAGAACAATATTTAGAAGATAAAGATTTTAGATTTATAACTGGTAGAGAAAAAATCACTGACATAAGAGATAAACTTAAAAACATTAAAAATAAATCATTTCAACCCCCATATGGTATTCAAGCGGAACTTAGAGAATATCAAAGAGATGGTTATAATTGGTTTAGAACATTAGATTATTTAGGATTTGGTGGAATATTAGGTGATGAAATGGGGCTTGGGAAAACACTTCAAGCCATAGTATTTTTATTATCAAAAGAAAATTCACATTCACTTATAGTAGCACCAACTTCTCTTATATATAATTGGTTTAATGAATTTAAAAAATTTGCTCCTTCAATGAAAGTATGTATAGTAAATTCGAATAAAGAGGAACGTGAAGAGCTTATTAAAGCATATAATAACTATGATGTTATTATAACAACATATAATCTTTTGAGAAGAGATTTAGATTTATATGACATGATATTTGATTATTGTATTTTAGATGAAGCTCAAAACATAAAGAATGCTTCATCACAAAATGCAAAAGCTGTTAAAAGTATTAAATCAAAATCAAGATTTGCATTAACAGGTACACCTATAGAAAATTCATTAATGGAACTTTGGTCTATTTTTGACTTTATAATGCCTGGGTATCTTTATGATGAAAAAAGATTTACAAGTAGATATTATAGAAGGCTTGAAGAAGAAAAAGAAATATTAGAAGAAATAAATAGACTTGTAAAGCCGTTTATATTAAGACGATATAAGAAAAATGTAATTAAAGAATTACCTGATAAAATTGAAAAAAGATTAGTTATTCCTTTAAGTGATGAGCAAAAATTAGTATATAAAACTTATTCTGAATATGCTAGAGATTTAATACAAAAGAAAGTTGAAGATGATGAATTTAAGAACAGTAAAATAGAAATTTTATCATATATAACAAAGTTAAGACAGATTTGCTTAGATCCATCAGTTATTATGGGAAATTATTTAGGTACAAGTGGGAAAATAGATGCACTTTTAGAGATACTAGATCATAGCATAAGTTCAGGCCATAAAATATTAGTATTTTCTCAATTTACATCTGTGCTTAAAAATATAGGTAACTTACTTAAAGAAAATAACATATTATTTTCTTATTTGGATGGTTCAGTATCATCTATCAATAGAATGAGAATGGTTGATGATTTTAATGATGGAGAGAATAATGTATTTTTGGTATCTTTAAAGGCTGGAGGAACTGGTCTTAATTTAACTAGTGCAGATATAGTAATACATTTCGATCCATGGTGGAATCCAGCAGTAGAAGATCAAGCAACTGACAGAGCACATAGAATTGGTCAAGAAAACACTGTTGAAGTAATTAAACTTATAGCACAAGGTACTATAGAAGAAAAGATAGTAGAACTTCAAGATAGTAAACGAAAGCTTATAGATACAATCCTAGGTGATGATTTAAACATAGGTTCATTTATAAATACCTTAAATGAAGAACAAATTATTAATTTATTCAATTAATATCTATAAAATTATGTTTTAAACGTAAGTTCAATTGTTACTTCAGCTTTGTTTATGAATATATAAACTTTTTGCAAAACATAACTTTAAACTTAAATAGAATAAATTTAAACATACAATGTCTATTGAGGCAATGTAGTCAAAATTTTGGTTACATTGTCTCTCTTCTTATATAGAACTTTAAATAAGATTAGGCATTTATAAAAATCTCTGTTATTTAAATTAGAATTGTAAAAGATTTTTGTTAAGAGTTTAAAAGTAGGTGATGATATGCAAAGTTTAGATTTAATAAATTATTTAAGAGAAGTTAATACAGTATCAATAATAGTTAGACTTACTTTAGCAACTATTTGTGCTGGAATTATTGGAGCTGAGAGAGGAAGAAGAAACAGACCAGCAGGATTTAGGACACATATTTTAGTGTGTATTGGAGCTACAATTATAATGATTACAAATCAGTATATGACTGATGTATTAAATTTACAAGGTGATGCAAGTAGGATGGGTGCACAAGTTATTAGTGGTATAGGCTTTTTAGGTGCAGGTACAATAATAGTAGTTGGAAAAAATCAAGTTAAGGGACTTACAACAGCAGCTGGACTTTGGGCATGTGCTTGTATGGGACTAGCTATTGGAATAGGTTTTTATGAAGGTGCTATTATAACATGTATATTTTTAATGGGTGTAGTCACTGGACTTCATAAACTTGATGAATATATGCAAACACATTCTAAAACTATTGATATTTATGTTGAACTTGAGGATATTAAAGGAGTTATGAACTTTATGACCTGCGTTAAAAAAGATGGAACTAAAATATTTAATGTTGAAATTAAGAATAAAAATAGTGATGTAAAAGTTATTGCACTAGCCATGACATTAAAGCTTAATCAAAGCTGTGATCATATGGAATATATTTTACAACTTCATCATATAGAAGGAGTTTGTATGGTTGAAGAAATGATATAGATTCAAATAAAATAGTCCATTTTATTTGAATTAAAATTTAATAGTAAGAAATAATATATTAAGAGTAGCATATTCTATTAATCCAATTATTGCTACTCTTTAATAATAATATTTATTTTGTTATTATAATCATATAGAATCTATTTTAAAATTTTATTAGATAAAAATAAATAATTAGTATAAAAAACTAGAATAGATTTATGTTTAGTTATTACTTGAAAAGTAGATTGACTTAGGGGGAAACTATAAATGAAAAAAATAGTAAATATTGCTCATAGAGGATTTAGTGGAGTATATCCAGAAAATACAATGCTAGCTTTTGAAAAAGCTATAGAAGTTGGCTGTGATGGAATAGAAACTGATGTTCAATTAACTAAGGATGGATATGCAGTAATATGCCATGATGAACAACTTGATAGAACTACAACTGGCACAGGCTTAATTAAAGATTATACATTAGAAGAATTAATGAATTTTGATGCTGGAATAAAATTTGGTGAGGAATTTAAAGGATTAAAAATTCCAACATTAGAAGAATTCTTAAAGTATATTAGTGATAAGAATATTATTATAAATATAGAAATTAAAAATAGCATAATTGATTATGAAAATATAGAAAAAACAACTTATGATTTAATCAAAAAATATAAGCTAGAAGAAAGAGTCATAGTATCTACATTTAATCATTACTCTGTAAGAAGATGTATAGGACTAGATAGAACCATAAAAACAGGAGTATTATACTATGATTGTATATTTGAACCTCATAATTATGTACAAATGGTTGGTGGAAATGCTCTTCATCCAGAATATCATAGCGTAAATAAAGAAATTGTTGAAAAAGCACATGATAATGATTTAAAAGTAAATGTCTATACTGTTAATGATAAAAATGATATGCAAAATATGATTGATTTAGGAGTAGATGCAATAATAACTAACTATCCAAATGTACTAAAAGAATTATTTATTTGATGATTCAAAGGAAGAAGAATATCGTATACTATAGATTGAAATAAAAAATTCACATTAATATCTAAGGCGTAAAATCTTAATATTATAGTGTTATAATTATATTAAATATACAAAGGTGGGTGATTAAAAGTCAGCTAATGTAAAATTAGGTTGATTAATAGCGTATGAATGATTTTATTTTATACTTAAGAGAAATTAATACAGTATCAATAATTGTAAGGCTTGCTTTAGCAACTATTTGTGCAGGAATTATTGGTGCGGAAAGAGGAAGAAAAAATAGACCTGCAGGATTTAGGACACATATTTTAGTATGCATTGGTGCCACATTAATTATGATAACAAGTCAATATATGAGAGATGTTCTTCATAGTACTGGAGATATAACTAGACTGGGTGCACAAGTTATTAGTGGAATAGGATTTTTAGGCGCAGGAACAATCATAGTAGTTGGGAAAAATCAAGTTACAGGTCTTACAACAGCAGCTGGTCTTTGGGCATGTGCATGCATGGGATTAGCTATTGGAATAGGTTTTTACGAGGGTGCAATTATAGCATGTGTGTTTATGCTTGCTGTAGTTACAGGACTTCATAGACTAGATTTATATTCAAGAACTCATTCTAGAGTTATGGATGTTTATACAGAACTTCGAGATATAAGAGGCGTTGCTAATTTTATGAAAACTGTACAAGCTGACGGAACTAAAATATCTAATATTGAAGTGAAAAAAGCTACTACGAATAAGGATGATCGTATAATTGCTTTAACAATGACATTAAAACTCTCTCAAAAATGGAATCATTCTGACTACACTCTTCAACTTCATAATATTGAAGATGTCTGTTGTGTAGAGGAAATAATATAATCATTTAAATTACGATTAAATAAAAAAATCACTTAAGATTTAGTTATCTTAGGTGATTTTTACCTTGGCGATTAAAAGAAAGATTCTAATTGAAGAAAATAAACGTGTTTTTATATCTTAGTTATATTTTTAAACATAAAAATACCTTTTTTTACAAAATGTTTCATTTAATAACAATAATTGACTATGATATATAAAAATATTATAATTTTTATAAGTTGAATTTAACTAAGGAGGAAATTAAATGAATCACAGTGAAATGTTAAAGCTCAAAAATATAGTTATGTTACTTGGGCTTTTGGTTTCTTTGATTGGAAGAATAAGTTTTGATTTATTTTTTAAATCTGGAATCCATGTTATAATGCCAATAATAGTAATTGGTGGAATTTGTATTTTTATTTTAGGATGTTTAATTAAGAAAGATCATATGATTGGTGCTATGTATTATTCAGTAACAATATTTCCTATATTAAATATTTTAATAATGAATTTAAAGCCAGGTTTAGCTGCTTTTGTACTTATCTACTATGGAATTATCTTAACAAGTATTTATCAAGAAGAGAAAGTTGTTATATACAATTCTATTATAAATATTGGAGTAGTTATATACTTTTTCTTCAAATATAGAGTTGAAGTATTTAATAATGCTAATTATGAACAACTTGGACTTTTTATAGCTTATATTGTTGTTATGACTGGTATATTGGTGTTCTTATCTATATTAACTAAAAAGGCATATAAAAAATCTGAAGAGAATGCTAAAGCAATAATAGAATCAAATTCTAAGTCTAATGAATTATTATCTGAAATTAATCAGACTGTTAATCATTTAACTGATGCAAATATTATGATTAAATCTGGAATTGATAACACCGGAGAAATTTTCAATCAAATTACCCAGTCATCAAATGCTGTAGCAGCAAAAACTACTGAAGAAGTCCTAATTATAAATAAAGTTATTGAATTGATGAAAAATGGTGCAAAAAATCTTAACGAAGTTACAACTTCAATTAAAAAAATGGAGAATTTATCTTTAAAAACTGAAAATGTTGTAACTAACGGTATTAATAGTTTTAATGAATTTTCTATAGAGATGAATAAAGTGAATTCTAACATTATAAATGTGGTTGATCTAATTAAAGAGCTTAGCAATGAAAACAAAAAAATTGTACAAATAATTGATTCAATAGGTGAAATATCAAATCAAACAAATCTTTTAGCACTTAATGCATCAATTGAAGCAGCAAGAGCTGGAGAACATGGAAAAGGTTTTGCAGTAGTTGCAGAAGAGGTTAGAAAACTTGCAGAAAATTCAAGAGATGCAACGGAAAAAATATCATTAATACTAAATAATATATCAGGTAAAACTATAATTGTTTCAGATGAAATATTAAATGAGCAAAAATCAATTGAAGTATGCAATAAGCATACTGAAGCTGTAAAGGACTTATTTAATAATATAAACAACAATACTTCAAATGTATTGCACAATTCAAAAAACATAAATTGCAATTGTAGTATTCTAGAAAAAGAATTTAATGATACATTAAAAGAAGTTAATTATGTAAGTAAAAATATTGAAAATATTGCTTCTTCAATGGAAGAAGTATCATCAAGTATTGATGACTTAAATAACAATATTAACAGTATATCTAAAAGTTACGATGATATTAATAAAATTTGTATTAAATTATCTGAGTTACAATATATACAGGATATATAATGAAATAAATCACAAATTATCAATCTAATGAATAAAATAAAATTATAAAGTTAAAATATATAATAGGTCTTAAAACCACCTGTAATTTATATGGATAATTAACCAAAATAACTGCTTGTTTTATTAAATAAGCAGTTATTTTTATTTAGTAATCATATGCACATTAATAGTATGTAGTTAATTATATGCATTAAAAGATCATAGTTAGTGTTTATACATATAAAATAATTTTCAATATGTATAAATATCTAAATTTAACTAAAAATAAAAATTAGATTATGTTAGATTTCTATACTTAAGATTTTCAAATATTAAAAAATATGTTTGAAAACAATTATTGAAAAATGTTAACTATTGATTTAATGGTAATTTTACAAAATAAAATCTATAAAATCAACTTTTTGAGAGGAGAAAATTATATATGTTTATTCCTAAAAGAATATTATTTGAAAAGGGAAGTTTAGATTATGAGATTGGTCAAAGTATATATAATACATTTAAAGATAATAAAAATGTTGATATTATAAATATAAGTGGAAATAGGGTAAAACAGCATATTCCAGGAGATGATACTTATAGTTATTATAGAGAAGGTAAAAATACGTTAGTAGTTGGAATTAAAAAGGGTTTTAAGTTCCAGTCATGTAAGCCTTCAGCACATTATCAATTGCCTCTTCTTTCTGGATGTACAGGACATTGTGAGTATTGCTATCTTAATACTAACTTAAGTACTAAACCATTTATTAAAGTTAATGTAAATATAGATGATATATTAAATCAAGCAAAAAAGCATATTATTGAGAGAAGTCCTGAGATAACAATATTTGAAGGTGCTGCTACATCAGATCCTATACCAGTAGAACCATATACTCATTCTTTACAAAAAGCTATTGAATTTTTTGCAAATGAAGAAAAAGGTAAATTTAGATTTGTAACTAAATATAATGATGTAGATACGCTTTTGAATATAAATCATAAAGGAAAGACAGAAATTAGATTTACTCTAAATACGAATAAAGTAATAAATGATTTTGAAAATAGAACATCTTCTTATGATTTAAGACTTGAAGCCTGTGAAAAAGTTGCAAAAGCACAGTATCCAATTGGATTTATAATAGCTCCAGTATTTTTATATGAAAATTGGAAAGAAGACTACAATGAGCTTCTGATAAGATTACATGATAAGATGCCTAAGGATTTAAAATATCCATTATCATTTGAAGTTATAACCCATAGATATACTACAAGAGCAAAAAATGTTATAAATGAAGTATTTCCAGATAATACTTTACCAATGAATGATGAAGAACGTAAATATAAGTACGGTCAATTTGGATATGGAAAATATGTTTATACTAAAGAACAGCTAGAAGAGGTTAAATCATTTTTTACAATTAAAATAAATGAATTGTTTGAAAATAGTGTTATAAAGTATATTATTTAAAAGAAAGTCTTCCATTTTATTTTGGAAGGCTTTTTTATATTTTGTTTAAAATTTTTATAAATTATATTATTCAGTTATATGGGTAGTAATTATTATTTTAGCCTTGCTTATGGTTTTTAATGTTTTAAATAACGGACTATTATTAACAATGGTGATAATATTTTGTTTTTTAGTTATATAGTAAAATTAATATTATTTGAATAAAGTAATTTTTAAGTTAATTTTGATTACTGGTTCCCCCTATGATAAAATAAGACTTGATTTTAAGTTTAAAATTAGGTAAGAATATTAAATGTTATTATACCTAATTAAAAGGAGGAAATTATTATGGCTTTAACGCCAATGATGGTAGAGTACATGAAAACAAAAGAAGAATATAATGATTGTATTCTATTTTATAGATTAGGTGACTTTTATGAGATGTTCTTTGATGATGCACTAACTGTATCTAGAGAGCTTGAACTTGTTTTAACAGGCAAAAATTGTGGACTTGAAGAAAGAGCACCAATGTGTGGTATTCCACATCATGCAGCTGCTGCATACATCCCAAGACTTGTTACTAAAGGATATAAGGTTGCTATATGTGAACAACTTGAAGATCCCAAGCAAAGCAAAGGAATAGTAAAAAGAGGAGTTGTAAAAGTAATAACTCCAGGAACATTTATAGATAGTAATTCTAATTTAGAAAATGATAATACATATTTAATGGTGATATATGGATATGAAGATAAATTTGGAATAGCAATGTCTGATATAAGTACTGGTGAATTTAAAACTACATCTTTTAATAATATTAAGATGAGCTTATTAGATGAGATTTCAAAGGTTTCTCCAAAAGAAATACTAGTTGACAATAATATAAGCGAAGAATTGTTAGAAGAAATAAACAATGTACTTCCTGTTCTTATAACGAAAAAAGATTTTAATGAGTTTTTAGTTTCAAAAGAAGAACTTATAGAGCAGTTTTCAGACTTAGAAGTAAGTGGATTAACAATAGAAAGAGAGATTCCAAGTAAAGTACTTCTTAAATATATAAATGAAACTCAAAAGATGAGTTTAACGAATATCAATTTATTAGAACAATATGAAATTATAAATTATATGACCATAGATGGAAATTCAAGAAGAAACTTAGAGCTTACAGAAAGTATAAGAGAAAAAACTAAAAAAGGATCTCTTCTTTGGGTTCTTGATAAAAGTGCAACATCTATGGGGGGAAGAACTTTAAGAAAATGGATAGATGAACCTCTTATAGTTAAAGATGAAATAGAAAAAAGATTAAGTGGAGTTGAAGAAGTATTTAATTCAATAGGTTTCAATGAAGACTTAAGAAGCGCTTTAAAAGAAATTTATGATATAGAACGAATTGTTGGTAAAATATCCAATAAAAATGTCAATGCTAAAGATTTATTATCTCTTAAATCATCTTTAGATAAACTTCCATGTATTAAGGAACTTTTAAAAGATACTAGTTCTGAATTGTTAAAAGGATACTATGAAAATTTAGATGAATTGATTGATGTAAGAGATTTATTAAATGACTCTATTAAAGAAGATCCTGGTTTAAGTTTAAAAGAAGGAAACATAATAAAAGATGGATATAATACTTTAGTAGATGAATTACGTCAAAGTAAACTTCATGGAAAAGAGTGGATTGCTGCTCTTGAAAATAGAGAACGTGAATTTACAGGTATTAAGTCTTTAAAGGTTGGTTATAATAAGGTATTTGGATACTATATAGAAATAAGTAAATCAAATTATAATTCTATCCCAGAAGGTAGATATATAAGAAAGCAAACATTAGCTAATGCTGAAAGATTTATAACTGAAGAACTTAAAGTTATGGAAGATAAAATTTTAGGTTCTGAAGAAAAACTTATTAACTTAGAATATTCTATATTTGTTGAAATAAGAGATAAAATTGAAAAAGAAATAAGCAGATTAAAAAAGAGCGCTAGGATAATATCAGATTTAGATGGTATTTCAACTTTAGCTTTAGTTGCTTTAGAAAATGATTATATTAAACCTGAAATAAATACAGATGGATTAATCAAAATAACTGATGGAAGACACCCTGTAGTTGAAAAAGTAATTGGAAAGGGAGACTTTGTATCAAATAATACTGCATTAAATCAAACTGATAAGGAATTACTTCTTATTACAGGACCTAACATGGCTGGTAAATCTACGTATATGAGACAGGTAGCCCTTATAACATTGATGGCTCAAATAGGTTCATTTGTACCTGCAACTAGTGCAAACATATCTATCTGTGATAAGATCTTTACAAGAATAGGAGCATCTGATGATTTAGCAGGTGGAAAGTCTACATTTATGGTTGAAATGTGGGAAGTTTCTAATATTTTAAAAAATGCTACAAGTAATAGTTTAGTTTTACTTGATGAAGTGGGAAGAGGAACTTCAACTTATGATGGACTTTCAATTGCTTGGTCTGTTATTGAATATATAACTAAGAATAAGGATTTAAGATGCAAAACTTTATTTGCAACTCACTATCATGAACTTGTTAAACTTGAAGGGATTTTACCTGGAGTTAAAAATTACTCTGTAGCAGTTAAAAAATTAAAAGATAACGTAGTCTTTTTAAGAAAAATAGTAGAGGGCGGTGCAGATGAATCTTACGGTATAGAAGTTGCAAAGCTTGCAGGACTTCCTGAGAATGTTATTAATCGTGCTAGAGAAATTCTTGAGGATTTAGAAGGCAAAAATGCCTTTGATATAAATAAAGTATCAGCATGTTCAATGGATTCAGATGAAGAAAAAGAAATTGCTATTGATTCTACTAAAAATGAAGAGGATAAAATTATTTCTAATGCACAAAATAATCTAGATCAAAATATAGATATAAATGAAACTAGTTGTAACTATACTGAAGAGAGAATCTTAAGAGTTGAAACTCAAAATGCAGAGTATGAAGAAACTATAAAATCTTTAAAATCTGAAATAAAAGAGTTAAAAGAATCAAACAATAATAAACACACCAAGAAGCATAAAGATGTTTCTAATGACAATATGCAAATTAACTTTGAATTTATAGAAAAAGAAAGTTTTATAAAAGAACTTAGTGAAGTAGATATATTAAACCTTAATCCTATGGAAGCTATGAATACTTTATATAAATTAGTTACAGATGCAAAAAAACTTTAATAAAAATGATAAATAGGAGATAAATTTATGAATTGTGGTTGTAGTATTCCTTTAGAATGTCCAAAATGCAGTAAAAATCTACTTAGAAAACGTAAAATAGATGGAGCATATATAATAATAGAGAGAGCTTGTCCAAATCCCCAATGTAATTATGTAATTAGAGAAGCTAAGATTTTTAATGATGATGTAAATTAAATTTAAGATACCTTAAAACATTCTAATCTAATAGTTTGTTTTAAGGTATTTTTTACTAAATAAAAAAGTTTAATGTAAACATTGACAATACATATACGTATAGGTTATTATTTAATCACAACATATACGTATATGTATTGAGAGGGAGGGAAAAATAATGTCTAAGTATAATAAGGAAGTTAAAGAGTTATTAGAATTCATTGGTGGAAAAGAAAATATAAGTGCTGTATCACATTGTGCAACAAGAATGAGATTTGTTTTAAATGATACATCTATTGCAGATGAAGAAAAAATTAAAAAAATAAAATCTGTTAAGGGTACATTTACTCAAGCAGGGCAGTTTCAAGTTATTATTGGAAACGATGTAGCGGAATTTTATAATGATTTTACTGCATTAGCTGGAATTGATGGAGTAAGCAAGGACAACTTAAAAAGTTCAGCTAAATCAAATATGAATATTGTTCAAAGAATGATGGCTAATATAGCAGAAATATTTTCACCCTTAATACCTGCAATTATAGTAGGAGGACTTATATTAGGTTTTAGAAATATCATAGGTGATATTAAGATGTTTGAAAACAGTACAAAAACTCTTATTGAAATATCACAGTTTTGGGCAGGAACGCATAGCTTTCTATGGTTAATAGGTGAAGCGATATTCCACTTCTTACCTGTTGGAATTACATGGGCCGTAACCAAGAAAATGGGAACAACTCAAATACTTGGTATAGTACTAGGTATTACATTAGTATCACCTCAACTTTTAAATGCTTATGCTGTTGCAGAAGCTGACATAATTCCATTTTGGGATTTTGGTTTTGCAAAAATAGATATGATTGGTTATCAAGCACAAGTTATACCTGCTATTTTAGCTGGATTTGTACTAGCATATCTTGAAAAAGGAGTTAGAAAAATAGTTCCTTCTTCAATTTCAATGATATTTGTACCATTCTTTGCTTTAGTACCAACGGTATTAATAGCACATACTGTTCTTGGACCTATAGGTTGGACAATTGGATCTTGGGTTTCAGCAGTAGTTTATGGTGGATTAACATCAGCATTTGGTAGTATATTTGCTGCAATCTTTGGATTCCTTTATGCACCGCTTGTTATAACTGGATTACATCACATGACTAATGCAATAGACTTACAATTAATGGCTCAATTCAAAGGAACATCTTTATGGCCAATGATAGCTTTATCAAATATAGCTCAAGGATCAGCAGTTTTAGCCATGATTTATCTTCAAAGAAAAAATGAAGAAGAAAAACAAATAGCCATTCCAGCATGTATATCAGCTTACTTAGGTGTAACTGAACCTGCATTATTTGGTATAAATATAAAATATAGATTCCCATTTGTATGTGGAATGATAGGATCAGCTATAGCCGCTGTAATATCTGTATCAACTGGAGTAATGGCAAACTCTGTAGGAATTGGTGGATTACCTGGTATTCTATCAATTAAACCACAACATATGCTTATGTTTGCAGTAGCAATGGTAATAGCTATAGTAGTACCATTTATGTTAACTTTAATAATTGGAAAGAAAAAACTAAGCTAATAAATAATAATTTTAAATTGGAGGAATTAGCAGTATGAAAGACTTTAAAAAAAGTACTGTTTATCAAATATATCCTAAATCATTTAATGATTCAAATGGAGATGGAATAGGCGATTTAAATGGAGTAATAAACAAACTAGATTATTTAAAGGAATTAGGGATTGATTATATTTGGCTTACTCCTTTTTATGTATCACCACAAAAGGATAATGGTTATGACGTAGCTGATTATTATAATATAGACCCTTTGTTTGGAACCAATGAAGATTTTGATAAACTTGTTAAAGAAGCTAAAAAAAGAAATATTAATATAATGCTTGATATGGTATTTAACCATACTTCAACAGAGCATAAGTGGTTTAAGAGTGCTCTAAATGGAGAGGAAAAGTTTAAAGACTTCTATATATTTAAAGAAGGTAAAGAAGGTAAAGAAGGTAAAGAAGGTAAACCACCAACTAATTGGCAATCAAAATTTGGAGGGAGTGCTTGGGAATATATAGATAAATTTGATGAATACTATTTGCATTTATTTGATAAGACACAAGGAGACTTAGATTGGACCAATTCAGAAGTTAAAAACGAAATATACAAAATAGTAAACCATTGGATAAACAAAGGTGTTAAAGGATTTAGATTTGATGTTATAAATTTAATTTCAAAACCAGAAAAATTTGAAGATGATACTATGGGCGATGGAAGAAGATTTTATACAGATGGTCCTAATATACATAAATATTTAAAGGAATTAAATAAAAATACTTTCGGTAAATATAACGATATAATAACAGTTGGAGAAATGTCCTCTACAACTATAGATAATTGTATTAAATATTCAAATCCGGATGAAAAAGAGTTATCTATGGTATTTAACTTTCATCATTTAAAAGTCGATTATGATAATGGTGATAAATGGACACTTATGAACTTTGATTTTAAATTACTAAAATCTATCTTCAAAGAATGGCAAGAAGGTATGGAACAAGGGAATGGTTGGAATGCAGTATTTTGGTGTAACCATGATCAGCCAAGAATAATTTCTAGATTTGGAAATACTGATAAATATCATAAAGAAAGTGGAAAAATGCTTGGAACTTGTATTCATATGATGAGAGGAACACCATATATTTATCAAGGTGAAGAATTTGGAATGACAAATCCTAATTTTAATTCAATAGATGAATATAGAGATATTGAATCTAAGAATTATTATGATATTTTAAAAGCAAATGGTGTTAATGAAGAAGAAATATATAAGATATTAGCATCAAAATCAAGAGACAATTCAAGAACCCCTATGCAATGGAATGATAAAAATAATAGTGGATTTTCAACTAGCGTACCTTGGATACCAGTAGGTAAATCTTATAAAGAAATAAATGCAGAAAATGCATTAAAAGATAGTGATTCTATATTCTATCATTATAAAAATCTTATAAAGATTAGAAAGGAATATGATGTTGTTTCAAATGGATCATTTAATATGATACTTGAAGAACATGAAAAAGTTTTAGCATATACTAGAGAATATAACAATGAGAAATTAATAGTTTTAAATAACTTTTATGCTGAAAAGACTGAGGTATTATTACCACATAATCTTTTATTTAAAAATTGTAGAATATTAATTTCAAATTATAAAGATAGTATGGATTTAAATGATAAAATTTTACTTAGACCATATGAATCTGTTGTTTATATTGTTGAGAATTAAGTATATATTATGTTAAAATGTTTATGGTGATAAATTATGGCGAGTAAATATTTTAATATATATAGTGAAATTGCAAATAAAATAGAAAATGGGATATTTAAAGCAAATGATGAAATTTCTTCAGAAAGTGATCTTATGAAAGAATATAAAGTTTCTAGAGATACTGCAAGAAAAGCATTAACTTTGCTTGAGGAAAATGGATATATACAAAAGATAAAAGGTAGACGGTCTTTTGTGTTAGATATAAATAAATTTGATTTTCCTGTATCAGGTGTAGTTAGTTTTAAAGAAATTGCAGATAAACTAGGACCAAATTCTAAAACTAAAGTTGAAGTTTTAGAATGTGTTCATCCAAATGAAAGTATTAGTAGAAAACTAGAATTAAGCTCTAAGGATAAGGTTTGGAAAATAATAAGATCTAGAAGCATCGCAGATGAAAGAATAATCTTAGATAAAGATTATTTAGTAAAAAAATATGTTGAAAATATCACTGAAGAAATATGTGAAGAATCTATTTATAAGTATATTGAAGATGAACTTGGATTAAAAATAGCTTATGCAAAAAAAGAAATAACTGTTCAATTTGCAACAGAAGAAGACAAAAAGTATTTAAATATGAAAAACTTTAATATGATTGTTGTTGTTAAAAGTTATACTTACTTAGATGATACAAGTCTGTTTCAATATACTGAGTCTAGACATAGACCAGATAAGTTTAAATTTGTAGATTTTGCAAGAAGACGTAAATAAAAATTATAATGATTTATTAAATAATTAAAAACTCTTAGGTGTTATTTTCAGAAATATAACCTAAGAGTTTTTAATTTGTATTTGTAAATATAATTTAGATTTGTTATTAGCAATTAAATTGGATATAATACATTTGAAGAAACTTATAAATGGGAATTAAATATCTAAATATACATGCAATATGTTATATTAGATTTACTTATAAAGTAGAGACTTACAAGGGGGTGCAAAATGTGAAAAGAATTAATATATTAAATGAAGATACAGCTAATAAAATTGCAGCAGGTGAAGTAGTAGAAAGACCTGCATCAGTAGTAAAGGAATTAGTCGAAAATGCTATAGATGCAAATTCTAAGAATATATTAATAGAAATAGAAGAGGGTGGAAGTTCTTTAATAAGAATTATTGATGATGGAGATGGCATTTATAAAGAGGATATAGAGAAAGCTTTTTTGCCACATGCCACAAGCAAGATAAAAGAGTCTGAAGATATATATAGTATTAACACATTAGGTTTTAGGGGGGAAGCTCTTCCATCTATTGCATCAGTAGCTAGAGTTAATTTAAAAACAAAACAAGAAACTGAAGAATGTGGATATGAAATTACAATAGAAGGTGGAAAATTTTCAGAAGTTACAGAATGTGGAGTTAATAAAGGAACTATAATGGAAGTAAGGGATTTATTTTTCAATGTTCCAGCAAGAAAAAAGTTTCTTAAAACAACATCTAAAGAATCATCTTTAATTAATGATATTATAACTAGAATAGCTTTATCTAACCCTAACATTAGTTTTAAACTATTTAATAATGGGAAAAAGATTGTTCATACATATGGTAATGGCAACATGAAAGATGTTATAAGAACTATATATGGTAAAAGTATAGTTGAAAATGTATTATATTTTGAAGATACATCTGATATTGCTACTATTTATGGTTACGTAGGAAAAGAGGATATCGCTAGAGGTTCTAGGAATAATCAAAGTATTTTTGTAAATAGCAGATATATAAAGAATAGAAGTTTAGGAATTGCAGTAGAGCAAGCATTTAAATCATTTTCTACTGTAAGTAAGTTTCCCTTCTTTATATTATTTATAGATATATACCCTGAATATATAGATGTGAATATTCATCCAACTAAATCAGAAGTAAAATTCAATGATGAACGTTTTATTTTTAAAAAGATATTTGGTGCTGTTCATACATCTTTAAAGGAAGAAGTTTTTAGTACATTTTCAATACCAGAAGAAGAAAACGAAGCTACTCGTAAGAATCCTAATTTAAATATTGAGGAAATAACATTTAAAATTGAAGAAGAACAAGAAAAAGTTAAGCTTAATACTAATCATTTGTCACAAAAGAACATATGTTCTATATACGAGGATAATAGCATAAATAATCATATTTATGATGAAAAATACAAAAAAGACACTGATATTCATAATAAGATTCCTTTAAATGTTAATATTCCAGTTGATTTAAAAAGTGATCACATTAAATTAGAAGATGATGCTAATAGTTGTTCTAATAAAGAAGTGATTTGTGACAATAATGAAGTAAATTATGAAACCTCTTATACATCTAACTCTAATAAGTATGAAGATAGCTGTAAAGGTGAGAAATATAAGGAAAGTAAATCAAAAACAGTAGGAACATCAGAATTATTAAAAGAAAAAATTCCAAAGTTTCCTGCTATAAAAATTATTGGTCAATATAATAAAACGTATATATTAGGGGAATATGCAGGAACTCTTTATATGATAGATCAACACGCAGCTCATGAAAAAATAATGTTTGAAAAGTATTTAAATGATATAAATTGTGGAGATATAATAATACAGCCCCTTATGATACCAACAGTAATTGATTTAAGCATGGATGATTACTCGTATTTTGAAGAAAACAAAGATATATTTAAAGAAGCTGGTTTTACTATTGAAGAATTTGGTGGCACATCTATAGCATTAAAAGAAGTACCTTATTTTCTAGGTAAGCTAAAACCTAAGAATTTGTTTTTAGAAATATTAGATAATCTTAAAAATTTAGGATCAGGTAAAACTACTGAAGTTAAATATAATGCTATAGCAACTAAAGCATGCAAATCAGCAGTAAAAGGAAATGATTCTTTAGATGAGTTAGAGATGGTTAAATTAATAGAAGAGTTACGGTATATAGATGATCCTTTCCATTGTCCTCACGGAAGACCAACTATTATTCAATTTACTAGTACAGATATAGATAAAAAATTTAGGAGGATTGTTTAAATAATGAAACAAAAGATTTTAGTTCTTGGAGGTCCTACAGCTGTTGGGAAAACAGAACTTTCAATAAAACTTGCAGAAAAGTTAAATGGAGAGATACTATCAGCAGATTCAATGCAAATATATAAGAACATGGATATAGGTTCAGCTAAAGTTACAAAAGAAGAGATGAAAGATATAAATCATTATATGATAGATATTGTTTCTCCAGAAGAGGAATTTTCAGTTGCAGATTTTAAAAATATAGGTGAAAAAGCAATAAAAGAAATTATAGCTAAGGAAAAGCTTCCTATGATAGTTGGAGGAACAGGACTTTATATAAATTCTTTAACTTGTAATGTTACTTTTACAGAATCTGAAAAAGATGATGAGTATAGAGCTTATCTAGAATCACTTGCAGAAGCTAATGGTAATAACTATGTCCATGAAATGCTTAAAGAAATAGATGAAATAAGTTATAGAGAGATACATCCTAACAATAGAAAAAGAGTAATAAGAGCTCTTGAAGTTTATAAAATTACTGGAAAGCCATTTAGTTCATATAATGTAGGTGATGATTTTTATAAAACAGATTATGATGTATTTTATTATGTATTAACTATGGATAGAGAAAAGTTATATAATAGGATTAATAAGCGAGTAGAAATCATGATTGAAAATGGACTTATTTATGAATGCATAGAATTAAAAAAACTTGGATATACTTCTGATATGCAATCTATGCAAGGAATAGGATATAAAGAAATATTTTATTACTTAGATAAAAAAATTTCATTAGATGAAGCTATTAATTTGATAAAGCAGGGTTCAAGAAATTATGCTAAGAGACAATTAACTTGGTTTAGAAGAGATCCTAGATGTACTTTTTTAGATAAAGATGTATTGTCTGATGAGGAAATATTAAGCAAAATTGTTGATGACATAACAAATAACTAGGTTTATAATGGTATAAAGAGAATTAATAAAATGGAGGTAAATATGGTTTTATGAATAAGCAACAGAATAATCTACAAGACATATTTTTAAACAGTGCAAGAAAAAACAAAATACCTGTAACAATATATCTTTCAACTGGTTTTAAACTAAATGGAACTGTAAAAGGGTTTGACAGTTTTACTGTTATTTTAGATAGTGAGGGTAAACAAATGCTTATATATAAACATGCAATAACCACTGTAACTCCAGAAAAACCAATTTTATTTGTAGATAATGAAAACTAAAATAAATAGGCAATTATTTGCCTATTTATTTTTGAGGAAATATACTTGTAATACCTAGGAGGAGAATATACAAAAATGTTAAAGAAAACAGAAGAATTTTTAATTAATAATTACAATATTAGTGAAGAAGCATTTAAATTATATAAAAAAGCTTTAAAAGAGACTGAAGATATATTTGTACAGTACGATGAAATAAGAGAATTTAATCAACTTAAAGTATTAAAAGCCTTTCAAGAAGAAAGAATAAGTGAATCACATTTTACTAATACAACAGGATATGGTCTTGATGATTTTGGAAGAGATACTTTAGATAGAGTTTATGCTAGAATATTTAAAGCTGAAGCAGGTTTAGTTAGACCTAATTTCGTAAGCGGAACTCATGCTATTGGTGCTGCTATGATGGGAAATGTAAGACCTGGTGATAAAATACTTTGTGTTTCTGGAATGCCTTATGATACTCTTTTAGGAGTATTAGGACTTGCTGACAAAAAAACTAAAGGTTCATTAGATGAATACAATATAAAAACAGATGTTATTGAATTAGATGAGAATGGAAAATTTAAATTCGATAAAATTAAAGAGACATTAAAAAATGATAAAGCTATAAAACTAATACATATACAAAGAAGTACAGGATATGCTTCTAGAAAATCTTTCTTAGTTTCAGAAATTGAAGAAGTAATAAAATGCATAAAAGAAGTAAGAGAAGATGTTGTGATTTTTGTAGATAATTGCTACGGAGAATTTATTGAAGCTATTGAACCAACAGAAGTTGGAGCAGATCTTATGGCAGGATCTCTTATGAAAAACATAGGTGGAGGTATTGCTCCAGGTGGTGGATATATAGTTGGTAAAAAAGAATATGTTGAACAAGCCTCTTATAGATTCACTGTTCCAGGAATAGGGGGCGAGTATGGCGCAACTTATGGACTTATGAGAAGTTTATATCAAGGATTATTTTCAGCACCACACATTTCTATGGAAGCTGTAAAAACAGCAATATTTTGTGCTAAAACAATGGAACTTGCTGGCTTTAAGGGATTCCCAGCATCTACTGATAAGAGAACTGACATAATACAAGCTATAGAATTTGGTGATCCTAAAAAATTAATTCAATTTTGTAACGGAATTCAAGCAGCTTCACCAATTGATGCATTTGCTGTGTGTGAACCATGGGCAATGCCAGGATATGATAGTGAAATAATAATGGCAGCTGGCGCATTTATATCTGGATCAACAATTGAATTGTCTGCAGATGGTCCAATAAGAGAACCTTATATAGCTTATATGCAAGGTGGGCTAAACTTTGATCATGGTAAAATAGGAATCTTAATAGGATTAAGTAAAGTACTTGAAGTAAAATAACTAAAAATTTAATTAGTACTAAACATTAAAAAAGCTGAAATACTAAATTATAACTTAGTATTTCAGCTCATAACTTTTCAGCACTAATTAAAGCATAGTAATTAATTTAATTCACTAATTTAATAAAGACTAAATTATATTGTTTTAAATTTAATTGATTAAGTTAGTAAGATCTAAATATTCCAACTAATTTACCTAAAACAGAACAATTATCAACTATTATCGGGTCCATAGAATCATTTTCAGGCTGTAATCTTATATGATCTTTTTCTTTAAAAAATCGTTTAATTGTTGCTTCTTCATCTATTAAAGCAACAACAATATCTCCATTTAATGCAGTCTTACAGCTTTCAATAATTGCTAAATCATTATCTCTTATGCCAGCATTAACCATACTTTCACCAGATACTCTTAACATAAATAATTCATTATCATGTTTTATATAATCAAGAGGTATCGGAAACGAGTCTTCTATATTTTCAGTTGCAAGTATCGGAATACCTGCAGTAATTTTACCAACTATGGGTATGTTTACCATTTCTTTTTTATCTCTATTATTTTTAACTATTTCTAATGCTCTTGGTTTCGTTGGATCTCTTCTAATTAATCCTTTTTTTTCTAATCTTTTTAAATGACCATGTACAGTAGATGTAGATCTTAATGAAACAGCTTCGCATATTTCTCTTACTGAAGGTGGATATCCCTTGTTTTCTATATATAATTTTAAAAATTCATAAATTTCCGTTTGTCTGTCCTTACTCTCGATCATTAATATTACACCTCTCTATCTTATTGTTATTATAACATAGGTTTTATAATATAACAAACTTATGTTCTGTATGTTTCAAAGATTAAAGTTAATATTTTATTTGATTTAAATTTATGGTTTTGATATAATAGAATGACAATTTCATTATAGAAATGAGGGTACTTAATAATGACAAATAAATATAATGATGATGATTATTGCGATATATATGAAAATAAAATATGTGATAATTGTGGTAAATGCTTAGAAATAGATGGTGTTGATATTAAAGCTATAAAAATAGAAGAAATTTCAAAAACTAAAGATGAAAATAAGATTTTAGAAGAAGAATTTTTTAATAACTTAAAATCATCTCTTGATGAAGATCAAATAGAAGAATTAGAACAAAATAATTTAAACTTAAAAGATATTTATTCTAAATTCATTGAATCTAAAGGATTAAATAGTGATGAATTTAAACTTACTGAAGAAACAGAATATGAAGATGCATTCGATCATATTGAATATTTAGATGATAATGAATTATTTAATGATGATAATATAGAAGAACTTACAGAAGAAGTATATCCTGGCGTAAGAAAATTCAAAAATAAAGCATAAAAAAATATATCCTTTTTTAACACAACTATTATTGAAATAGTTGTGAAAAAGAAAGATAATTTTTATGAAAAAATTAATTTTATTATTAGCAATATTGTTTATATAAGTCTATGAATAATAAAAACATGTAATAGCATTAAAAGTGCTGCAAGAGTATCACTTTAATAAATTGTTTGGAAATTTATTCATTTAAAATCGTACCGGATGAAATAGCTTTGTATTATGAGTTATTTCATCTTTTTATTTATATTAGTTTACATAATGTTTATTATGTTTAAAAAAATAGCGGTTTTAACGAATGTGAATATATTAAGTGTTTTTTGGCAAACTAAATTAGAAGATTAATTAGAAATGAGGTGTAAGATTTATGAAAAGAAAATCAATTTTAGCCTTACTATTGGCTACATTGCTATCATGTTCAATGTTTATAGGATGTGGATCTAATAATTCTGATGATTCTAAAACAAACATGAAAGAAGCAGGAGAAAATGTTAAAGAAGATGTTAAGGATTTAGGTAATAACGTTAAAGATGCAACAAAAGATGCTGGGGAAACCATAAAATATACAGCAATAAACTTTAAAGATGATGTAGTAAATGCTGGTAATGAACTTAAAGATGCAGTAAATGGAAGTAAAAAAGATTATTTTAGTGGAACAGAAACTGACTACATGGTCGGAAATGATTATGTTAGAGTTTATGAATATGATGATTCTAATAAAATTGATGAAGATATAAAAAGGATATCTGATGATGGAATGAAAATAGAAGGGGCCACTGTAGATTACAAAACTAAACCTAATTATTATAAAAAAGGGAATACTTTGGTTGTATATGAAGGTAATGATCCAACCTATGTTGCTCAATTTAAAGAAACCTTAGGAAATCCTATAAGATAATAAATATAAATTACAGTATAAATATTATGTAAAATAATTTACTTATATTTTTAAAATCTCTATTATTATATTTTTAGACTATAATAATAGAGATTTTTTATAAAGTAGGAGAGAATTCTTTATAATTTTGATAGTGGATTTGATTTTACGGCATCTCTTAATGTATCATCATCTACATGAGTGTAAATTTGAGTAGTGGAAATATTTTCATGGCCTAATATATTTTGAAGACTTCTTATATCCACATCTCCATACTTATACATAAGTGTAGCAGCAGTATGTCTCAATTTATGAGGAGTATATTTTTCATCTGTTAACCCTGCATTTTTTACATGTTTTTTAATCATTATCTCAACTGTTCTTTGATTTATTGGTTTATTGTGAGAAGATAAGAATAAAAACTTTTTGTATTCTGGCAAAGCTTTAGAATCATCCCTAACCACCATATAATTTTCAATTGCTTTTAAGCAAGCATCATTTAAATAAACTGTACGTTCTTTATTACCTTTACCTATAATAGTTAAAATATCATTTCTAATTTTTTCAATTAATATTCCACACAATTCTGAAAGACGCATTCCACAATTTAAAAATAAAGTTAATATACAATAATCTCGAGCGTAATTTTTATCATTTTTATCTAAAGATCCAAGTAAATGTATGCTTTGATCTAATGTAAGATATACAGGGTGTCGTTTATTTATCTTAGGGGATTCTAGCTCTGTTGTAGGGTTGTCCACAATTATTTTAGCTTTTCCTTGTAAAAACTTAAAAAAAGATTTTAAAGTAGCAACTTTTCTAGCTCTTGCATAAGCGCTATTATTTCTATATTTTTCAATGAAAGACATAAAGGCATATAGATCTCTAAGCTTTATACCTTTTAAAAAATCATCATCAATATCTCTAATATCTATTTCTTCGAATTCTATATTTTTATCTTTAATAAGTCCTCGATATAATTTCATGAATTTAAAAAAGATAGTTAAATCTTTTTTGTATGCAGCAATTGTATTTGTAGATTTATTTTTTATGGTTTCTAAGTAATTTAAAAAATCTATTACCGAATTAGGTAAGTCGTTGTTTTGAAAAAAATCAATATCATAATTCATATATTTTATCACCATCATTTATTATAATTTAAATCTATTTTCATAAGATTTAAATATATTATACCAATAAATGAATTTTTAATCAATTATTTCGGGAAATGTATATTTCCCGAAATAAAATTAAGCGATTTTTAGCATTAAAATTGATTTATTTGAAATTTTAATCTTGGTTTTAGATTTAATGCTTATTAAAATATAAATTTAATTATCCATCTAACTTAAATTATTAACCAATAAGCTAAATTATATACTTTTAATTTTATGGATATTTATCAGTCTTGTATTTTCATTTAGATAAGAATTATTATCCATGAATAATTTTATTCCTTAAATTGTAAAAATAATTAAATTTTTAATGATTGTTATTTAGTAAACTAATCACTAGAATTCTTTTTGATTTTCCTTAAAATATAAAGTTTTACACATATTATAATATTGAATTTGTATCAAAAATTGAATTTGAATTTTTCTTTATTCTAAGAATTACACTTTTTGTTGTTTTTCAAATTCTATTTTAAAAATAGAAGTAGAATGAAAAATTGGACAAAAATACAATATAATATATAATATATATATGTATTTACTTAGAATTTTTTATATAAAATTAATAGGTAGATGAATTAAATAAAAATTTATAGATATGGTCTAATGATTTTTATTCAGTAATATTTTATTTATATAACAGGAGGAAAAAATTATGGCAAAAGAAAGTAAAACTAATGCTATGAGAATTTTAGACAGCAGTAAAATAGAATATACCACTTATAACTATCAAAATAAAGATGGAAAAATAGATGGTGTAGCTGTTGCTCATAAAATAAATAAGGATGAAAATGAAGTTTTTAAAACTTTGGTCACTCAAGGACATTCTAAAGAATTTTATGTATATGTTATTCCAGTTGCACAAGAATTAGATATGAAAAAAGCTGCAAAAGCCGCATCTGAAAAAAGTATTGAAATGATACATGTTAAAGATATTAATAAAATTACAGGATATATAAGAGGAGGATGCTCTCCTATCGGAATGAAGAAAGCATTTAAAACTTTTATTCATAATACCGCTTTGAATTGTGGAACAATAGTATTTAGTGGTGGTAAAATTGGATCTCAAATTGAAATGAATCCAAAACAATTAGAAAATATACTGAATTGTACATTTATAGATTTAATTAAATAAATTATATTAATAGATAAGATGATCCTGTTAATTATATATTGATAATTATCAATATTTGAGGTTTATTGTGTTTATTTAATGTAAATCTATTATAAAAATGCCATTTTCACGATTATAGAACACATGTTCTGTAGCTATGAAAATGGCACCTTTATAAAAAATCGACAAAATGATTATTGTGGAACTGTAATTTTTTTTACACATATCTATCTTTTGACCACATGCTAAAAAAAATCTACTAAGCAATTAAATAATCTTTATTGTTTTATGAGTACTTATAGAATCTTTTAGATTATTATATTACCAAAAATAATAATAAACTGCATTAAGATAATTATCTATTAATCCTAATACAGTTTATATAACAACTCTACTTTCCTACTCTACAACTTCTCCTACTAAAGAAAATGACTTAGCTTCAATTATTTTCACATTAACAAGCTTTCCTATCATTTCTTTACAACCATCAAAGTTTACAAGCTTAGCATTTCTTGTTCTACCAGTTAATTTGTTTTCATTGTTCTTACTAGTTCCTTCAACTAAAACTTCATATATCTTTCCTTCTGCTGCCTTGTTTCCAGCAACAATGCCTTCATTAACAGTTGCCACAAGTCTATTGAATCTATCATGTTTAATATCATCAGGAATTTGATTTTCCATCTTATCCGCTGGTGTATGATTTCTTCTT
>NZ_JAVJAN010000031.1:0-48050 GCF_031344075.1 Clostridium aquiflavi | reverse complement strand
AGGATTAAGATTTGCGATCAGAGAAGGCGGAAGAACTGTAGGTTCAGGAGTTGTTACTAAGATTAACGCTTAATTTTAATAATTATTATAAATTCTAATTAGAATAATGAATAAGGTAGAGAAAAGACGTTTTCTCTACCTTATTTTTATATTTAAAGATAAAAAATAAAAAAACTAATATAAGTAATATAATACAATAAATAAATAAAATAAATATATTGAAATTTATAAGAAATACTATTAGAATAATAAAAGAAACGAAAACGAAAAAAGCAAAAATATTAAATGAGTAAAAACTTGAAGAAAAGTATAAAAAAAACTTGAAAAATATTTTTAATGATAGTATAATGAAGAAGTTGCATAGCATACAGCGATGAATCAAGAGGTTGCCGGACTTCCGGGTAATTCTTGATGAGTAGTTTGGATCTAGAATCCGACGACAGGGATTGTATAATTTTGTGGCGAGTGATGAAACACCCGGTGCAGTTTATAGAATAACCGCTGTTGTGCGTTAGAAGTAAAGCGTACATGAAAAGGAGGGAAACCATAATGTCAAAGCAAAAAATAAGAATCAGATTAAAAGCTTTTGATCATACAATATTAGATCAATCAGCTGAGAAAATTGTAGAAACTGCAAAAACATCAGGAGCTAAAGTAGTAGGACCAGTTCCACTACCAACTGAAAAAGATGTTGTTACAATATTAAGAGCGGTTCACAAATATAAAGATTCAAGAGAACAATTCGAAATAAGAACTCATAAGAGATTAATCGACATAGTTAATCCATCACCTAAGACTGTTGATGCATTAATGAGATTAAATCTTCCAGCAGGTGTGGATATAGAAATTAAATTATAAGCTGGAAAATAAAAAAATGAACTATTATGATTGGAAACAGTCCGCTAATTAGTTTGGGAGGTGTAAATACATGAAAAAAGCTATAATAGGTAAGAAAATAGGGATGACTCAAATCTTCAATGAAGCAGGAAAAGTTATTCCAGTTACAGTAGTAGAAGCTGGTCCATGTGTTGTTGTTCAAAAGAAAACTGTAGAAAAAGACGGTTATGAAGCAATACAAGTTGGTTTTGGTGATATAAGAGAAAAATTAGTTAACAAGCCAGCTAAAGGACATTTTGAAAAAGCAGGAGTTGTTTTAAAGAGAACTTTAAAAGAATTCAGACTTGAAGATGTAAGCCAATATGAAGTTGGTCAAGAAATCAAAGCTGATGTATTTGAAATTGGAGACAAAATTGACGTATCAGGAGTTTCTAAAGGTAAGGGATTCCAAGGTGTTATCAAAAGATGGAACCAACAAAGAGGTCCTATGACTCATGGTTCTAAGTTTAAAAGAGCACCAGGTTCAATGGGAGCTTCATCAGACCCATCTAGAACATTCAAAAATAAGAGAATGCCTGGACATATGGGTTCTGTTAATACAACAGTAATGAACTTAGAAATAGTTAAAGTAATAGCTGAAAAGAACTTATTATTAATAAAGGGTGGAATCCCAGGACCTAACAAAGGTACAGTAGTAATAAGAAACGCAGTTAAAGCTTAATTTCTGAAGGAAAGGAGGAGACATAATGCCTACAGTAGGGTTATTTAATCAAGAAGGAAAACAAGTTGGAGATATCCAATTAAATGCAAACGTATTTGAAGTGGAAGTAAATAAACACGCATTACATCAAGTAGTAGTTGCTTTATTAGCTAATAAGAGACAAGGAACTCAATCAGCTAAGACTAGAACTGAGGTAAGAGGAGGCGGAATCAAGCCTTGGAGACAAAAAGGTACTGGTAGAGCAAGACAAGGTTCTATTAGAGCACCTCAATGGATCAAAGGTGGTATTGTATTCGCACCAAAGCCAAGAGATTACAGAGTTTCAATTCCAAAGAGCATGAGAAGAGTTGCTATGAAGTCAGCATTAACTAGCAAAGTTAACGATGGACAAATGGTAGTTTTAGAATCATTATCTTTTGAAGCTCCAAAGACTAAGCAATTTATAGAAATGTTAAATGCATTCAATGCAAAGAAAACATTAATAATAACTGCTGAATCAAACGAAGCTGTATATAAATCAGCAAGAAATATTCAAGGGGTTAGTGTTATCCCAGTAAACAACATCAACGTATATGATTTATTAAAATTTGAAAAATTAATCATAACTAAAGATGCTGTATCAAAAATTGAGGAGGTGTACGCATAATGAAATTAACAAGCCATGATATAATAAGAAAGCCTGTTATCACTGAAAAGAGTATGGCTGCTATGGCAGAAAAAAAGTACACTTTCATGGTTCACGTAAATGCTAATAAGTCTCAAGTAAAGAGAGCTGTGGAAGAAGTTTTTGATGTTAAAGTTAAAGACGTTAACACTATAAACGGTTTAGGAAAAACTAAAAGAATGGGCGTACATGTAGGAAAGAGATCTGACTACAAGAAAGCTATTGTTACATTAACTGAAGAAAGCAAAGCTATAGAATTCTTCGACGGATTACAATAGTATATTAAGGCCATTATTGGTGAAATGCCAGAAAAGCTGAAAAAAGGAGGGAATTGTAATGGCAGTTAAAAAGTTTAACCCGATTACACCATCAAGAAGACAAATGACTATGCCTACATTTGAAGAAATAACTTCACAACAACCGGAAAAGTCACTTCTTGTATCATTAAAGAGTAAAGCAGGTAGAAATGCTCAAGGTAAGATTACTGTAAGACACCGTGGCGGCGGAGTTAAGAGAAAATACAGAATCATAGACTTTAAAAGAAATAAAGATTCAATTCCAGCAAAGGTTGCAACTATAGAATATGATCCAAATAGATCAGCTTATATTGCACTTGTTGTTTACACAGATGGAGAAAAAAGATACATACTTGCTCCAGCAGGATTAAATGTTGGTGATGTTATAGTATCAGGTCCAGATGCAGATATCAAAGCAGGTAATGCTCTTCCATTAAAGAACATACCAGTTGGTACAGTTATTCATAATATCGAATTACAAAAAGGTAAGGGTGGTCAATTAGTTAGAGCGGCTGGTAATTCAGCACAATTAATGGCTAAAGAAGGAAACTACGCAACTTTAAGATTACCTTCAGGTGAAATGAGATATGTAAGAATAGAATGTAGAGCAACAATCGGAACAGTGTCTAACCCAACAAACGATATAGTTAATATCGGTAAAGCTGGTAGAAAAAGACATATGGGATGGAGACCTACAGTTAGAGGTTCTGTTATGAATCCTAACGATCACCCTCACGGTGGTGGTGAAGGTAAAGCACCAGTTGGTAGACCAAGTCCAGTTACTCCATGGGGTAAACCAGCACTTGGATACAAAACAAGAAAGAATAAGAAATATTCTGATAGATTTATTATCAAGGGTAGAAACGCTAAGTAGTTTGAAGAGAAATTTTTATTCTCTTCTAGCTTATTGTTACTAAGGTTTATGAAGGGAGGCAATATTAGTGAGTAGATCAACAAAAAAAGCACCTTTTGTGCATGAAGGACTTTTAAAGAAGATAGAAGAAATGAATGCAAGTGGAGATAAGAAAGTTGTTAAGACTTGGTCAAGAAGTTCAACAATCTATCCACAAATGATAGGTCATACAATTGCAGTTCATGACGGAAGAAAACATGTTCCAGTTTATTTATCAGAAGATATGGTTGGACACAAGTTAGGCGAGTTCGTATTAACTAGAACTTATAGAGGTCATGTGGCAGATAAAACATCAAAAAGAAAGTAGCCTGGAAAGGAGGAACATAAATGGAAGCTAGAGCTATAGCTAAATATATTAGAATGTCTCCAATGAAAGTTAGAGTAATTCTTGATTTAATAAGAGGAAAACAAGTTAAAGAAGCTTTTGCTATTTTAGAATATACTCCAAGAGAAGCAGCAGTAGTAATTAAAAAAGTTTTAAAATCAGCTGTTGCAAATGCAGAAAATAATTTAGAATTAAATGCTGACAACTTATATGTTTCAGAAGCTTTTGTTGGTGAAGGTCCAATACTTAAGAGATTCAGACCAATGGATCACGGTAAGGCATTCAGAATCAACAAAAGAACTAGTCATGTAACAGTAGTTGTAAAAGAAAGAGCTTAAAGAAGGAGGGAAAGTTAAGTGGGTCAAAAAGTACATCCTCACGGTCTTAGAGTAGGCGTTATCAAGGGATGGGATGCAAAGTGGTATGCTAATAAAAAGGACTTTGCTGACAATCTTATAGAAGATAACCAAATTAGAAAATTTGTTAAAAAAGAACTTTTCTCAGCTGGGATTTCTAAAATAGAAATCGAAAGAGCTGCTAAAAGAGTTAAATTAAATATATATACTGCTAAACCTGGTGTCGTAATAGGAAAAGGTGGATCAGGAATTGAAAGTTTAAAAAAGAAATTAACTAATTATATTAGTGGAAAAAATATACTAATAAATATAGTTGAAGTTAAAAGTGTAGAAGCTGAAGCACAATTAATGGCTGAAAACATAGCTGCACAATTAGAAAAGAGAATTTCATTCAGAAGAGCTATGAAGCAAACAATGCAAAGAGCTATGAGACATGGAATAAAAGGTGTAAAAACTTCTTGTTCAGGTAGATTAGGTGGAGCTGAAATAGCAAGAACTGAACACTATCATGAAGGAACAATCCCACTACAAACATTAAGAGCTGATATCGATTATGGATTTGCTGAAGCAAATACAACATATGGAAAAATCGGAGTTAAAGTTTGGGTTTATAATGGTGAAGTTCTTCCAACAAAGAAAGTAGAAAAGGAAGAAGCTAACGCGTAAGAAAGGAGGAATAGATCATGTTAATGCCTAAAAGAGTAAAGCATCGTAAGGTACAACGTGGTAGAATGAAAGGTAGAGCTACAAGAGGTAACTTCTTAGCTTATGGAGATTTTGGTCTTCAAGCTACAACTTGTGGATGGATAACAAGCAATCAAATCGAAGCTGCCAGAATTGCTATCAACAGATATATAAAAAGAGGAGGAAAACTTTGGATAAAGATTTTCCCAGATAAACCAGTAACAGAAAAACCAGCTGAAACAAGAATGGGATCAGGTAAAGGATCACCAGAATATTGGGTAGCTGTTGTTAAACCTGATAGAGTAGTTTTTGAACTATCTGGAGTTACTGAAGATGTGGCAAGAGAAGCAATGAGACTTGCATCACATAAACTTCCTGTAAAAACTAAGTTTGTTACAAGAAGAGATTTTGAGGAAATGGGTGGTGAAAAATAATGAAGGCTAGAGAATTAAAAGAATTAAGATCAAGCAATCCTCAAGATTTAACATTAAAGTTAGGAGATCTTAAAGCAGAGTTATTCAATTTAAGATTTCAATTAGCTACAGGACAATTAGAAAATCCTATGAGAATTAGAGAAGTAAAGAAATCTATAGCCCAAATAAAGACCATCTTAAGAGAAGACGAAATGAGGGCATTAGAACAGTAAATCTGGAAGGAGGGTAAGCCCGAATGGAAAGAACGTTAAGAAAGAAAAGAACTGGTAGAGTTGTTTCAGATAAAATGGATAAAACAGTAGTAGTAGCTGTCGAAACTAAGGTTAGACATCCACTATACGGAAAAACAGTTAACAAGACTACAAAGTTTAAGGTTCATGATGAAAATAATGAAGCTAAAATTAATGATAGAGTATTAATAATGGAAACTAGACCTTTATCTAAAGATAAAAGATGGAGACTTGTTGAAATAGTAGAAAAAGCTAAATAGGCTTTAATACTGAAAGGAGGGTAATTGTATGATACAACCACAAACTTTACTTAAAGTTGCAGATAATTCAGGTGCAAAAGAAATTATGTGCATAAGAGTACTAGGTGGATCAAAAAGAAAATTTGGTAATATAAGTGACGTTATTGTAGCTAGCGTTAAAAGTGCAACACCAGGCGGAGTTGTTAAAAAAGGCGAGGTTGTTAAGGCTGTTATAGTTAGATCAGCAAAAGGATTAAGAAGAGCGGACGGTTCATATATTAAATTTGATGAAAATGCTGCAGTTATCATTAAAGACGATAAACAACCAAGAGGTACTCGTATCTTTGGACCTGTTGCTAGGGAGCTAAGAGATAAAGAATTTAACAAGATTCTATCATTAGCACCAGAAGTTCTATAAGAGGAGGTGTCTTACTTGAAGGTACATGTAAGAAAAAGCGATACAGTTGTAGTTATATCTGGTAAAGATAAAGGAAAAACTGGTGAAGTTTTAAAAGTATATCCAAAGACAGGAAAAGTTCTTGTTCAAGGAGTTAACATAGTTAAAAAGCATCAAAAAGCTAATAAGAGCCAAGTTGAAAGTGCTATAATCGAAAGAGAAGCAGCTATTAACAGTTCTAAGGTTATGTTATATTGTAACAAATGTAAAAATGCTACAAGAATAGCTAACAAAATATTAGATGATGGTACTAAAGTTAGAGTATGTAAGAAATGTTCAGAAACATTCTAAATTCTGAAAGGAGGTAACTATAAATGACAAGACTTCAAGAAAAATATTCAAAAGAAGTAATCCCAGCGATGATTGAAAAGTTCGGATATAAGAACGTTATGGAAATTCCAAAGCTAGAAAAGATCGTAATTAACATGGGTGTTGGAGAAGCTAAGGAAAATCAAAAAGTTTTAGAATCAGCAGTTAGTGATTTAAGTTTAATAGCTGGTCAAAAGCCAATATTAACAAGAGCTAAAAAATCAGTTGCTAACTTTAAAATAAGAGAAAATATGGCTTTAGGATGTAAAGTTACATTAAGAAAAGCAAAGATGTATGAATTTGCTGATAAATTAATGAGTATAGCATTACCTAGAGTAAGAGATTTCAGAGGAGTTTCAGCTAAAGCATTTGATGGTAGAGGAAACTATTCTTTAGGAATAAAAGAACAATTAATATTCCCAGAAATAGAATATGATAAGATTGATAAAGTTAGAGGGATGGATATAATCTTCGTTACAACAGCAAATACAGACGAAGAAGCAAGAGAATTACTTAGATTTCTTGGAATGCCATTCGCTCAATAATAAGGAGGGAAACATATTGGCACGTAAAGCTATTATTGAAAAGTGGAGTAAAACTCCTAAATACAAAACTAGAGCTTATACAAGATGTAGAATATGTGGAAGACCACATGCTGTATTAAGAAAATACGGAGTATGTCGTATTTGTTTTAGAGAACTTGCTTATAAAGGCGAAATTCCTGGTTGCAGAAAAGCAAGCTGGTAATAGACATGATGTAATGAAAGGAGGCACAAAAAATGGTTATGACAGATCCAATAGCAGATCTACTTACACGTGTAAGAAATGCTAATGCTGTAAAACACGAAGTTGTAGAAGTACCTTCTTCAAATGTAAAGAAGGCAATTACAAATATATTATTACAAGAGGGTTATATTAAGAATATTGAAGAATATAACGACGGAGTAGTACCAATGTTAAGAATTAGTCTTAAATATGGTGCGAATAATGAAAGAGTTATAACTGGTATTAAGAGAATTTCTAAACCAGGATTAAGAGTATATTGTAAAAAAGATGAAGTACCAAAGGTTCTTAATGGATTAGGAGTTGCAGTAATTTCAACTTCTAAAGGACTAGTGGTTGATAGAGAAGCTAGAAAAGATGGTTTAGGTGGAGAAGTTCTTTGCTACGTTTGGTAGTATTTAAATTTTGAAAATAAACACAAGATAGTTTCACATATAGAATTTAGAAATAATACAGGAGGTGTACTTATGTCAAGAGTTGGTAGATTACCAATAGCTGTTCCTGCTGGCATAACTGTAACTGTAACACCAGACAACGTTGTTACAGTTAAAGGTCCAAAAGGTGAATTAGTTAAAACTATGCATAAAGACATAAATATAGCAGTTGAAAACAATGAAGTAATTGTTACTAGACCAAGTGATCAAAAAGTTCATAGAGCTCTTCATGGTTTAACAAGAGCGTTAATTAATAACATGGTAATCGGAGTTAATGAAGGTTACCAAAAGACTTTAGAATTAGTTGGTGTTGGTTATAGAGCTCAATTACAAGGCAAGAAACTTGTAATGAACCTTGGATATTCACATCCAGTTGAAATCGAACCTATTGATGGAATCACATTTGAAACTCCTGCTGCAACTAAAGTAATTGTTAAAGGTATCGACAAAGAAAAAGTTGGTGCTGCTGCAGCTGATATAAGAAAATGGAGATTACCAGAACCATATAAGGGTAAGGGTATCAAGTTCGAAAACGAAGTGATCAGACGTAAAGAAGGTAAGACTGGTAAGAAATAATAGGAAGGAGTGAGCTGTATGTTCAAAAAGGTAGACAAAAAAGCAAGCAGAACTAAGCGTCACCTTAGAGTTCGTAAGAAAGTTTTTGGTACTCCTGACAGACCAAGACTTTCAGTTTTCAGAAGTGAAAAGAATATATACGCACAAATTATAGATGACGTAAATGCTGTTACAATAGTAGCTGCTTCAAGTTTAGATAAAGAATTTTCAACTAATGGTGGAAATAAAGAAGGTGCTAAACTTGTAGGTGCAGCTGTAGCTAAGAAAGCTATAGAAAAAGGAATTACTGAAGTAGTATTCGACAGAGGTGGATATGTATACCACGGAAGAGTTCAAGAATTAGCAGAAGGCGCTAGAGAAGCAGGCTTAAAATTCTAATATACAAGGAGGGAAATACATGAGAATCGATCCTAGTACACTAGACCTTAAAGAAAAGGTTGTTGATATAAACAGAGTTACTAAGGTTGTTAAAGGTGGTAGAAACTTCAGATTCAGCGCTCTAGTTGTTGTTGGAGACGAAAACGGACACGTTGGCGTTGGAATGGGTAAATCTATCGAAATTCCTGAAGCAATCAAAAAAGGAATAGAAGATGCTAAGAAAAACTTAGTAGAAGTTGCAATGTTAGGAACTACTGTTCCTCATCAAATCAACGGAAAATTTGGAACAGGTAATGTTCTAATAATGCCAGCTAAACAAGGTACAGGAGTTATTGCTGGAGGTCCAGCAAGATCTGTATTAGAATTAGCAGGTTTAAAAGATGTAAGAGCTAAATCATTAGGTTCAAATAATCCTAAAAACATGGTTAAAGCTACAATAAACGGATTAGCAAGCTTAAGAACAGCTGAAGATATAGCTAAATTAAGAGGAAAATCTGTAGAAGAAATATTAGGTTAGGAGGTATTGCAATGGCTAAACTAAAAATTACTTTAGTAAAGAGTTTAATAGGTAGAAAAAAAGAACATATCGCTACTGCAAATGCTCTTGGTCTTAGAAAGATTCGTGCTACAGTAGAACATGAGGGAACACCTCAAATTAAAGGTATGTTAAAGAAAATTGATTACCTATTAAAGGTAGAAGAAATATAAGAAAATAAGGAGGTGTGCTTAAGATGAAACTTCATGAATTACAACCAGCAGCTGGAAGTAAGAAGGCTCCAAAAAGAGTTGGTAGAGGTACAGGTTCTGGTTTAGGAAGAAATGCTGGTAAAGGTGAAAAGGGTCAAAATGCAAGATCAGGCGGTGGAGTAAGACCGGGTTTTGAAGGAGGTCAAATGCCTTTATATAGAAGACTTCCAAAGAGAGGTTTTACAAATATATTTGCTAAAAAATACGTTAGTATTAATGTTGATAGATTAAATATATTTGAAAATGGTACTGAGATAACTCCAGAAGTATTACTTGAAAGAAGAGTTGTAAGTAAGGTATTAGACGGAGTAAAAATACTTGGTAACGGAAATTTAGAAAAATCTTTAACAGTAAAAGGATGTAAGTTCTCAAAGTCTGCAATAGAAAAGATCGAAGCAGCTGGAGGAAAAGTTGAGGTGATTTAAAGTGCTTCAAACTTTACGTAACGCATTTAAGGTTTCTGAACTAAGGAAGAAATTTTTTTGGATAATCTTATTGGTTGCAGTTTTCAGGATGGGAAGTCATATTCCTGTTCCTGGAATCAATGCTGATTATCTAAAAAGCATATCCCAATCAGGCGGTTTATTAAGCTTTTATGATTTATTATCAGGAGGAGCTTTTAGTAGATTCAGTATATTTGCATTAGGCGTTATGCCTTATATTAATGCATCAATCATAATGCAATTATTAACTGTTGCCATCCCTCAATTAGAACAACTTTCTAAAGAGGGTGAAGATGGAAGAAAGAAAATTCAGAATGCTACTCGTTATGTATCACTTGGAATATCATTTATTCTAGCTTTTGGAATATATGCAACTATTTCTAATAGTGGAGCTACAGCAGGAATAAAGACTAGTGAAATGTTAGTTATAATATTTGCATTAGTTGTAGGATCAACTTTCTGTATGTGGTTAGGTGATCAATTAACTGTTAATGGAATTGGAAATGGAACTTCAATATTAATTTTTGTTAATATAGTTTCAAGAATTCCAATGACTATGGGTTCAATTGCTGCTTCTAAACAAGCAGGAAATGTGAGCATAATAGAGATCGCATTATTTGCAGCATTCTTTGTTGCATTGTTAGCTATTGTACTTTATTTCTCATTAGCTGAGAGAAGAATACCAGTTCAATATGCTGGTAAAGCTGTTGGCGGAAGTAAAATGATGAGAAATCAAACAAGTCACATACCATTAAGTATTATAGGGTCAGCAGTTATTGCAATAATATTTGCAATGTCTGTTATGGATTTCCCTAGAACAATAGCTACTTTTGTTCCGAATAAAAGTTGGGCAATGTGGATTTTAACTAATAAAACATGTGTTTTTAATTCTGAAAGTTGGATGTATGTAGTGTTATACGCTATACTTACATTATTCTTCACATGGTTCTATACACAAATAACGTTTAAGCCAGATGAAATGGCTGAAAACTTGCATAAATCTACAGGATTTATACCAGGTGTAAGACCAGGAGAAGCTACAACAAGATATTTTGAAAGAATTCTTAATAGAGTTTCAGTAATAGGTGGAACATTAGCAGCTATTTTAGCAGTAACACCAACTATAGTTCAAAATTATACAGAATTTAAAAATATATCTTTCTCAGGAACGGCACTTTTAATCATTATAGGTGTAGCATTAGATTTCAACAGACAAGTTGAATCACAAATGACAATGCGTCACTATAAAGGATTTCTAAAATAGATTAAGTAAAATGGAGATGAAGCCCGTGAAGATAGTATTACTAGGTCCTCCAGGAGCAGGAAAAGGAACACAGGCAAAATCAATTAGCAATAGATATTCAATACCCCATATTTCTACTGGAGACATTTTTAGAAAAAATATTTCTGAAAATACTCCACTTGGTATGGAAGCAAAAAGCTATATGGATAAAGGTTTATTGGTTCCAGACGAAGTAACAATTAATATGGTTAAGGATAGATTACAACAAGAAGATTGTTTATCAGGATATCTATTAGATGGTTTCCCAAGAACTGTAGCACAAGCTGAAGCTCTTAATGAGTTCCTTGAAAATAGAAACGAACAATTAGATACAGCATTATTAATTGATGTACCTAGTGAGTTTATATTAGAAAGAATGACAGGCAGAAGAGTTTGTACATCATGTGGAGGAAGTTTTCATATTAAATTTAACCCACCAAAAATTGATGGAAAATGTAACTTGTGTGGAAGTGATATCGTACAAAGAAAAGACGATACAGTTGAAACTGTAAAGGAAAGAATCGATGTATATGATAAACAAACACAACCACTAATTGAATTTTACAAGAGTAAAAATTTACTTTCAATGGTAGATGGTACAAAAGCTATTGATCAAGTATTTGAAGATATTTGCAAATTATTAGGAGAGCAATAAAACATGATTATTATCAAAAATGATGATGAAATTGCTTTAATGAGAAAAGCAGGTAGAATAGTAGCTGAAACATTATTACTATTGGAAGAAAAAATAAAGCCTGGTATAACTACTGCAGAATTAGACAGGGTAGCAGAAGAATTTATAACTAAGCATGGAGCGAAACCTTCCTTTAAAGGATTATACGGTTTTCCTTCGTCACTATGTATTTCTGTGAATGAGCAAGTAGTTCATGGAATACCAGGAAATTATAAAATAAAAGATGGTGACATAGTTAGTATTGACTGTGGAGCTTTCATTGATGGTTTCCATGGAGATGCAGCAAGGACCTTTCCAATTGGAGAAGTTACAAATGATGCTAAGAGATTAATAGATGTAACAAAAGAAAGTTTCTTTCGAGGTATAAAATATGCCAAAGAAGGAAATAGATTAGGTAATATATCACACGAAATACAAAACTACATTGAGGCAGCAGGTTTCTCAGTAGTAAGAGACTTCGTAGGTCATGGGATTGGAAGGAAACTTCATGAAGATCCCGAAGTGCCTAACTTTGGAAGAGAAGGCAAAGGAACTAAATTACTTAATGGAATGGTATTAGCCATAGAACCTATGGTTAATATGGGAAACTGTAAAGTTAAAACTTTAAGTAATGGATGGACAGTTGTAACGGCAGATGCTACTTTATCTGCACATTATGAAAATACGGTTGCAATTTTGCCAGATGGACCAGAGATATTAACACTTATTAAGTAGAAACAGAGTGTTGCTTAGTTATAAATTTGCATGATACCATTTAGTTAAGTGCTAATTTATTACTAAGGTAATCATCGAGGTGAAAATTTTGCAAAGCAATGACTTGATTGGGAAAATAGTACTTTCAAAAGCAGGAAGAGATATAGAACATTTATATGTTATTGTTAGGCAACTAGATGACAAGTATGTTTTGTTATCTAATGGAAATACAAAAACAGTAAATAAGCCTAAGAAGAAAAAACTTAAGCATTTAAATATATTAGAAAAAGTAGATGAACAACTTAAATCATCTATACAAGTATGCGATAAAAGTACTGATTTAAAAATTAAGAGATTTCTAAAACTTAGAAGCATTGTTAAGGAGGGTTGATTACCTTATGTCAAAAGATGATGTTATAGAAATGCAAGGTACAGTACTAGAATCTTTACCAAATGCCATGTTCCAAGTTGAACTTGAAAGTGGCCATAAAATTCTAGCACATATATCAGGAAAATTAAGAATGAACTTCATTAGAATTCTACCAGGCGATAAGGTTACAGTGGAGCTTTCTCCATATGACTTAACTAGAGGAAGAATTACATGGAGAGCAAAATAAGATAGAGATAATTAACTTTATATCTATCATCAGAAATATGAGGAGGGTTAGCTATGAAAGTAAGACCATCAGTTAAGCCTATTTGCGAAAAGTGCAAAGTAATAAAAAGAAAAGGAAGAGTAATGGTTATCTGTGAAAATCCTAAGCACAAGCAAAAACAAGGTTAATGATCAATTTTACAATAAACTTACATTATAAGGTTAAATAATATTGACATTTTCTTAAAAGTCAAATATGATTATATAGTCGTTTAATTAATTGCAATAGATTTTTAGGAGCGGCTGCAATAGAGAAGTCTATTGGCCTAAAATTTTTATATAATTTTTAAATCAAACTTTTATGCATTTCAATTATCAGGAGGTGTAATTTTTAATGGCAAGAATAGCAGGTGTTGACCTACCAAGAGAAAAAAGAGTTGAAATTGCTTTAACTTATATCTATGGGATAGGTTTATCAACTTCACAAAAAATCTTATCTACAACAGGAATTAGTCCTGATGCTAGAGTAAAAGATTTATCAGAAGACGAAGTAAATGAAATCAGAACTTATATAAATAAGAACTTAATGGTTGAAGGTGACTTAAGAAGAGATGTTGCTTTAAACATTAAGAGATTAGTTGAAATAGGATCATACAGAGGAATAAGACACAGAAGAGGTCTTCCAGTTAGAGGTCAAAAGACTAAAACTAACGCTAGAACTAGAAAAGGTCCTAAAAAAACAATGGCTAATAAAAAGAAATAGTAAGGAGGGAAAATAACTAATGGCTCAAAAAGTTAAGAAAACTAGAAGAAGAAAAGAAAGAAAAAATGTTGAGCATGGCGCAGCGCACATAAAGTCAACTTTCAATAATTCAATAGTTACTTTAACAGATGCAGCAGGTAATGCTTTATCATGGTCAAGTGCAGGTGCACTTGGATTCAGAGGATCAAGAAAAAGCACTCCATTTGCAGCTCAAATGGCAGCTGAAACAGCAGCTAAATCAGCTATGGAACATGGATTAAAAAGTATAGAAGTTTATGTAAAAGGTCCAGGTTCAGGTAGAGAAGCAGCTATAAGATCTTTACAAGCAGCTGGGTTAGAAGTAACTTTAATAAAAGATGTTACTCCAATTCCACACAATGGTTGTAGACCACCAAAGAGAAGAAGAGTTTAATTTAACGTAATAGGAGGTGTAATTTAATGGCAAGATATACTGGAGCTACATGCAGATTATGTAGAAGAGAAGGTATGAAATTATTCCTTAAAGGGGATAGATGTTTCACAGATAAATGTGCTTTTGTTAGAAGAAGCTACGCACCAGGACAACATGGAGCAAGCAAGAAGAAAATGTCAAACTATGGCATTCAATTAAGAGAAAAACAAAAGGCAAGAAGAATATACGGCATTTTAGAAGGCCAATTCAGAACATATTATGAAAAGGCTGAACACATGAAGGGTATAACAGGTGAAAACCTACTTAGATTACTAGAAATGAGATTGGATAACGTAGTTTACAGACTAGGTTATGGTGCATCAAGAAATGAAGCTAGACAATTAGTTACTCATGGACATTTCTTAGTAAATGGTAAAAAGGTTGACATTTGTTCATATCATGTTTCAGTTAATGATGTAATTACTGTATGCGAAAAAAGCAGATCAAGTGAAAAGTTTAAGACTTTCGTAGAAAATCCAAAAACTTTACCAAAATGGTTAGAAGCTAATGTTGATAACTATGAAGGAAAAGTTGTTACAGAGCCATCAAGAGAAGATATAGATGTGCCTGTTAACGAAACACTTATTGTTGAGTTATATAGTAAATAATATATTGAATAAAGTTATATTTGTTAGGCAAATCTATCAAATGATATGCAAATATAGAATCAGTTGCCCTCAAAATAAGGTTGCCATTTATAATATAAGGAGGGTTCGTGGATGTTAGAAATCGAAAAGCCAATAATAGAATGTATCGAAGCTAGTGAAGACGGAACTTATGGAAAATACGTTGTTGAACCACTTGAAAGAGGATATGGTATTACATTAGGAAATGCCCTAAGAAGAATATTATTATCATCTCTTCCAGGAGTAGCAACTAGTTCTGTTAAGATCGATGGAGTTCTTCATGAGTTTTCTACTGTTCAAGGAGTTAAAGAAGATGTTACAGAATTAATTCTTAATATTAAATCTTTAGCTTTAAGAATGAATGGTGAAGGCCCTAAAGTTATCTATATTGATGCTAAAGGACCAGGAGAAGTTACTGGAGCAGATATAAAGACTGACGGAGATGTCGAAGTTGTTAATAAGGATTTACATATAGCAACTTTAGATGATAATGGAAGACTTTATATGGAGTTAACAGTTAATAGAGGAAGAGGATATGTTACTCAAAATAAAAATAAGAGTGATGAATTACCGATTTCAGCAATAGCTGTTGATTCGATTTATACACCAGTAAAGAAAGTTAATTTTACAGTTGACAATACGAGAGTAGGTCAAATTACTGATTATGATAAATTAACTTTAGAAATATGGACTAATGGTACTATAAAGATTGATGAAGCTATAAGTTTATCAGCTAAAATCCTTATAGAACATTTTAAATTATTCATGTCATTAACTAATAATACTAATGATGTTGAAATAATGATAGAAAAAGAAGAAGATAAAAAAGAAAAAGTACTAGAAATGACTGTAGAAGAACTTGATTTATCAGTTAGATCATATAACTGTTTAAAGAGAGCTGGAATTAACACAGTACAAGAACTTGCTACTAAATCAATGGATGATATGATGAAAGTCAGAAATCTAGGAAAGAAATCTTTAGAAGAAGTTGAGAGAAAACTTAAAGAGTTAGGTTTATGCTTAAAACTAAACGATGAGTAAGGAGGTAAATCCATGGCAGGTTATCGTAAGTTAGGTCTACCTACAGACCAAAGAAGAGCTATGCTAAGAAATCTTGTTACAAGTTTATTAAAACACGGCAAAATCGAAACAACTGTAACAAGAGCTAAGGAAACTAGATCTCTTGCAGAAAAAATGATTACTCTTGGAAAAAGAGGAGATCTTCATGCTAGAAGACAGGCATTAGCTTTTATACAAGAAGAATTAGTTGTTAAAAATTTATTTGATAACGTAGCTCCTAAATACGCTGAAAGAAATGGCGGATATACAAGAATGTATAAAAAAGGTCCTAGAAGAGGAGACGGAGCTGAAGTAGTAATACTTGAATTAGTATAACTAATAAGGGGATTAAGTTTAAACTTAGTCCCCATTTTAACATATAAAAATATAAAACTAATATATTATAGAGTACTTTTTGTAAAATCATAGAAAAAATTTCATATTTTTTTATTGAACTTACAATATTTTATTATATAATTAACTTAGCTAATTTTATGTATATACATCAAGGTGTAATATTATGTAAAGTTTTGATTATATTTAAAGTTTTGTATAATGTATTAGTAAGTATAATTTATGGAGGTTAAACAATGAATCAGGAAATGGTTAATTGCACTGATGTATCCTTCAAATATATCAGAAATGAAGAAGGCTCAAGAGAAGAAAAATATGCACTTAAAAATGTTAACCTTAAAGTTAAAAAAGGGGAATTTTTAGTAGTATTAGGCCATAATGGATCAGGTAAATCCACTATAGCTAAACATATGAATGCATTACTTACTCCAAGTAGCGGTACTGTAATAGTAGATAGTTTAAGTACTAGTGATGAAAATAATTTATGGGAAATAAGATCTAGAGCGGGAATGGTTTTTCAAAATCCTGATAATCAATTAGTTGCAACGATTGTTGAAGAAGATGTAGCTTTTGGACCTGAAAATTTAGGCGTAGAAGCAAAAGAAATAAGAAAAAGAGTTGATGATAGCTTAGAAAAAGTTGGAATGAGTGAGTATAAAAGACATGCACCACATCTTTTATCAGGTGGTCAAAAGCAAAGAATTGCAATAGCGGGAATATTAGCAATTCAACCTAAATGTATAATTTTTGATGAGCCAACAGCTATGCTAGACCCATCTGGGAGAAAAGATGTTTTAAAAACTATAAAAGATATAAATGAAAATTATGGTATTACTATAGTTTTAATAACTCATTATATGGATGAAGCAGCTCAAGCAGATAGAATTGTAGTTATGGATGGTGGGGAAGTTAAAATGGAAGGAACACCAAAAGAAATTTTTCCACAAGTTGAAATGATGAAGAATATAGGATTGGATGTACCACAAGTTACAGAGTTAACTTATGAACTTAGAAAAGAAGGAATAGACATTCCAAAAGAAATATTAAATGTAGATGAGATGGTGAATGCGATATGTCAATTAAAGTAGAAAATTTAACACATATATATATGCCTAAAACACCTTTTGAAAAAGTTGCTTTGGATAATGTTAATATAGAAATAAAAGATGGTGAATTTGTAGCATTAATTGGACATACAGGTTCTGGAAAATCTACTTTTATTCAACATTTAAATGGTCTGCTAGAGGCTACAAGTGGAACTATAATCGTTGACGGGCTTGATATAACAAAAAAACAAATAAATCTAACTGATGTAAGAAAAAAGGTTGGACTTGTATTTCAATATCCAGAATATCAAATATTTGAAGAAACTATAGCAAAAGATATAGCTTTTGGACCTAAAAATTTAGGATTAACTGAAGATGAAATAAAAACTAGAGTAATTGAATCTATGAATATGGTTGGATTAGATTATGAGACATATAAAGACCAATCTCCCTTTGACTTAAGTGGAGGACAAAAGAGAAGAGTAGCCATAGCAGGTGTTATTGCTATGAAGCCAACTACATTAATATTAGATGAACCAACAGCGGGATTAGACCCTAAAGGAAGAGATGATATATTAGAACAAATTTCTAAACTTCATAAAGAATATAATATGACTATTATATTGGTTAGTCATAGTATGGAAGATGTAGCTAAAATAGCTGAAAGAATAGTTGTTATGAATCATGGTAAGGTTGCATTACAAGGGAAACCTTCAGAAGTATTCAAGGAAGTAGATAAATTAGAAAAGATAGGTTTAGGAGTTCCTCAAGTTACATATTTGGTAAGAGAACTTAGAAAAAAAGGGTTTAAAATATCAGATGATGTTTTTACAATAGAAGGGGCTAAAAAGGAATTACTAAGAATCTTGAAAGAAAAAAATAAATATTTATAAATTAATATTACTCTTAAATTAAGAGAGGAGGAATTTTGCCAAAGCACATATCAACTAAGTGGTTATTGGCAATAATTAAATTAGTATGTTAAAGGATATTACTATAGGACAATATATACCAGGGGAATCTTTTATTCATAAATTAGATCCAAGAACAAAGATACTGATATCAATACTTTTTATCGTATGTTTATTTATAATTAATAAATTTGTTGGATATACTTTTGTATTTTTATTTTTAGCATCAATAATATTAATTGCAAAAATTCCATTAAGATTTATTTTTAATGGATTAAAACCGGTATTTTTATTAATTGCATTAACAGCTGTTCTAAATATTTTTATGATTAAAGGTACTTCAGAAACATTAATATTTAAAGTTGGATTTTTATCTGTATATACAGAGGGGCTTAGATTAGCAGGATTTATGGCATTAAGATTGATATTTCTAATAGTTGGAACATCAATTCTAACATTAACTACATCACCTATAGAATTAACTGATGGAATAGAAAAGTTAATAAGACCTATAGGAAAAGAAATGGCACATGAGCTTGCTATGATGATGACAATTGCATTAAGATTTATTCCAACACTTATGGATGAAACAGATAAGATAATGAAAGCACAAAAAGCAAGAGGTGCTGATTTTGAATCTGGAAATATAATAAATAAAGCTAAAAGCTTAGTTCCGTTATTAGTTCCATTATTTATAAGTTCTTTTAGAAGAGCAGATGAATTAGCTATGGCTATGGAGGCTAGAGGATATAGAGGTGGAGCAGGAAGAACAAGAATGAAAGTATTAAAATTCACATCTAAGGATATAATAGCTTTTGTTGTATTTTCATTAATTATATTATGGAGTGTAGTTGTTAGGTTTATTTTATGATTTAAAGAGGAAATATATGAGAAATATAAAATTAATAATTGAATTTGATGGTACAAATTTTTGTGGCTGGCAAAGGCAAGTTAAAGATAGAACTGTCCAGGGTTGCTTAGAAAATGCTATTTTGAAGATGACAGGAGAAAAGAGTTTAACTAATGGAAGCTCTAGAACAGATGGTGGAGTCCATGCTAAGGCTATGGTAGCAAATTTCTTCACGAATAGCAGTATACCAGGTGAGAAGTTTAGAGAAGCATTAAATACTAAATTACCTGACGATATTGCAATAATAAAATCTGAAGAAGTAGATATGGACTTTCATGCACGATATTCTTCTAAAGGAAAGATGTATTCTTATACTATTGTTAATAGATATGAAAAGCTATCTTTTGGAAAACAATATGTACATCATGTTAGAAAACAATTAAATGTTGAAGATATGAAAAAGGCTTGTGAATATTTTATAGGTAAGCATGACTTTAAGGCTTTTATGTCACCAGGAAGTTCAGCCAAAACAACAGTTAGAACTATAACTGATTTTTACATAGAAGAAAATAAAAATATTATTAAAATTTTTATAAGTGCTGATGGCTTTTTGTATAATATGGTGAGAATAATAGTAGGTACATTAATTAATGTTGGAACAGGAAAAACAAAACTTGAAGAAGTTGATAATATAATAAATGATGGCATTAGAAAGAGAGCAGGAATGTGTGTGCCACCTAATGGTTTGGTTTTAGAAAAAGTTTTTTATTAAATATTGCAAAAAACATTGACACGCCCGTAAGCGTGTATTATAATAAGTTTGTTTGTTAAAAGATTTATGTATATAAGATCCACTAGCCCCGGGTCTTGACATAAAAGTGCGTACAAAAATAAAAGTATGCCATAATGTAAGTTCAGGGAGGGAAAGAGATGAAATCATACATTGCGAAAGCACAAGAAGTTGAAAGAAAATGGTATGTTGTTGATGCTGCTGGTAAGCCACTAGGAAGAGTTGCTAGCCAAGTTGCTTCAATTTTAAGAGGAAAAAATAAACCAACATTTACACCAAATGTTGATTGCGGAGATTTCGTTATAGTAATCAATGCAGAAGAGGTTGTTTTAACTGGTAAAAAGTTAGATCAAAAAATGTTAAGAAAGCATAGTTTTTATCCAGGTGGATTAAAGGAAACTCCTTATAGAGAAGTATTAGCTAAGAAGCCTGAATTCGCTTTTGAAGAAGCTGTAAGAAGAATGCTTCCAAAGGGAGTATTAGGAAGACAAATGCTAAAGAAATTAAATGTATACAGAGGTGCTGAACATAATCATGCAGCTCAAAAACCAGAAGTACTAGAATTAAAGTACTAATAAGATCTCGGGAGGAGGAAATAGAAAATGGCAAAAGTTCAATACATGGGTACTGGAAGAAGAAAGAAATCAGTTGCAAGAGTTAGACTTGTACCAGGAAACGGTAAAGTTGTTATAAATAAAAGAGAAATCGAAACATTCTTCGGTTTAGAAACTTTAAGAGTAATAGTTAACCAACCATTAGTTTTAACTGGAACTAAAGATAAGTTTGATGTTTTAGTAAATGTTCACGGTGGTGGATTTACAGGTCAAGCAGGAGCTATAAGACACGGTATAACTAGAGCATTAGTTAAATCTGATGAAGCTTTAAAACCAGAATTAAAGAAGGCTGGATTCTTAACTAGAGATCCTAGAATGAAGGAAAGAAAGAAATACGGTCTTAAGAAAGCAAGAAGAGCTCCACAATTCTCAAAGAGATAGGAATTTATATCTTGCAAAAAAAGGGGGAGGAATTATTTCTCTTCCTTTTTTTTATCTTCATTAATAAATTATAATTAAAATTTGCAATTAAATTTTATAGCAAGAAAGTATGTCATAAAAAATCATGATATACATAAGATATCTTTGTTTGAAAATTCCAAAAAGATTCAATATTATATAAAAAGATTAAATTTTATACTAAATTTAATAAAAAAATCAATTTGTATATTAAAACTAGGTTAAAAATCACTCTAAAATATTAACATAATGTAAAAAATCAGGTACACTAAAAATGTTGATAAATAAAATAAGTGAAGGGGACAAATAATTTGGAATCTATAATAATGGTTATAATAAAATTAATGGGTGGCTTAGGCTTATTTATTTATGGTATGAAATTAATGGGTGACGGGCTAGAAAATGCAGCAGGAGATGGTCTTAAAAACATTCTTGAAAAAGTAACAAGTAATCCAATATCTGCTGTTTTTATTGGAGCAGTAGTTACAGCTGTAATTCAAAGTAGTAGTGCAACTACAGTTATGGTAGTGGGATTCGTTAATGCAGGACTTATGAATTTAGCTCAAGCAGCAGGAATTATAATGGGAGCTAATATAGGAACAACAATAACAGCTCAATTGGTATCATTTAAATTAGATGAAATAGCACCTATATTTGTGTTTATTGGAGCTGCTATGGTTATGTTTGCAAGAGGAAAAAAGAGAAAAGATATTGGAAACATAGTTTTAGGTTTCGGTATACTATTTACAGGAATGGGTATAATGAGTGCTTCTATGAAACCATTAACAAATACTCCTTTCTTTTCAGATGCTATAGCATCTATTGGAGATAATTGGTTTATAGGAGTAATTGCGGGAACAGCAATAACAGCAATACTTCAAAGTTCATCAGCAACAACAGGAATATTAGTAGCATTAGCTACTGCAAATGCTATAGATATAACAGTAGCTTTACCTATTATATTTGGATGTAATATAGGGACATGTATAACAGCAATGATTGCAAGTGTTGGAACTAACAAGACAGCACATAAAGCAGCAATGCTACATTTGGTATTTAATATTACAGGTACAATTATATTCCTACCGTTTTTAGGAGTACTTGGAGATTTTGTATCTACAACTAGTACTGATGTAAGTAGACAAATTGCTAATGCTCATACAGTTTTTAATTTAGTAAATACAGCAATACTATTACCTCTTAATAAATACATAATAATTCTTATAAATAAAATAATACCAGGTGAAGATGAAATAGAGAAAAAAGGACCTAAATACATAGATAATAGACTTTTAGAAACTCCTGTTATTGCAGCAGGACAAGTTATAAAAGAAACTATAAGAATGGCTAATAAGGCTAGAAAAAATTTAGAATTATCTATGAAATCATTTATTGATAATGATGATACATTAGTTAAACAAGTTTATGAAAACGAAGAGATAATTAATATTTTGGAAGAAAGCATAACTGCATATTTAGTTAAACTTTCTAAGTGTGATTTATCAGATAAAGAAAAAGGTATAGTAGCATCTACATTCCATGTAATTATAGATATTGAAAGAATAGGTGATCATGCTAGAAATATTGCAGAATTAGCGAACCAAAAAATACATAAAAAGCTTAAGTACAGTGAAGAAGCTATAGGAGAATTATACGATATATATAATACTACAGTTGAAGCATTAGAAATTGCAATTGATTCATATGCAACAAGAGATTTCGAAAAAGCAAAAACTATTATTGAAGTTGAAAGAAAAATAGATACTTACCAAAAAACTTATAGAGACAAGCATATAAAGAGACTTTATGAAGAAAAATGTAATGCTTATGCAGGAGCTATTTTCTTAGACTTAGTTAATAATTTTGAGCGTATAGGAGATCATTCAACTAATATTGCTGAAAGTGTAATAGAAAATTATAAATAATTTTATAACACATCAAATAATAATTTTAAATATTATTTGGTGTGTTTTTTTATTCTATATTATTTGAATAAATAAAATTCATGTAACAAATAATACTCTGTATAAGAGTTTTTATTTAATGGGAGGTATCATCTATGAAAATTAGAAGAATGTTATTTATCTTTTGTGTAATATTTCTTATAGTTGGAATGCCAACAAGAGTATTAGCAGAAGAGAGTAGTAAATCAAATCATGTGATTTTAATAGATCCAGGTCATGGTGGTATAGACGGTGGAGCAAAGTCAAAAAATGGAACTGTTGAAAAAGATATAAATCTATCTATAAGTTCAAAGCTAAAAGATCAATTAGAAAGTTCAGGATATACTGTTTATTTAACTAGGGAAAGTGATTCAGAATTAGATAGGAAAAAGGTAAATGATTTAAATGCAAGATGCAAAATGAAAAAAGAAAAGAACTGTGAAGTATTTATATCTATTCATCAAAATATGTTTCCACAACCTAAATGTTTTGGAGCACAAGTATGGTATTCAAACAATGAAAAAAGTAAACTTTTAGCCGATAATATACAAAATTCATTAAAAGCTAATATAGATGACGGAAATAAAAGAGTTGCTAAAGCTGCAAAAGATCAATATAGAATCTTAAGAGATGGTTATGATGGAGCATGCGTATTAGTAGAATGTGGTTTTTTATCTAACAATAAAGAGGAACAAAATCTAAAAAGTGATGAGCATCAAGAAAAAATAGCTAAGAGTATTTTAGATTCAGTTAATTCTTATTTTGAAAATGATAATAAGTAGGTAAATTGAATATCTCAAAATGATAAAATAGTCATTTTGAGATATTGTATTTGTAAATCTTTAATAAGTATACAGTTTGGAAATGGTGATTATATTATTAGTTATCCTGACTTTTTTTTAGTTTATTTTCTACATCAGAAAAATTATAAGAGATTTTAGAATCGTTATTTAAGGTTATCCAAAAAGTTTTTCCTTTTGTTAAATATATAGAAGAGTCTTTCTTAAATTCTTTGAATAATCCGCCAGAGTATACATAGAAAGTATTTTCTTTTTGAGAACTAGCATCTATTACAATATTTTTATATGTTATTGGAAGTTTAGTAGATGAATCAATAGTTTGAGTCCCATTATTAAAATGATGATATTCATTATTGTAATAAAGGAAGTTTGAAAAATTAAAGTCAATATCTATTATTGATATAGTATCAATGCAGTTATTATTAAATTCATTCTTTAATTTTTCATATTCTAGAAAAGTTATATTTGGAAAATCATTTTCATTAACATAAGATATAATTTCCATGGATGAATCATTAATAAAGTCATTATTAAAAAATATAGCAGAGTAATTGGATTGATGAATTATTGGATCGTAATTTAGTATTAATATTTCAGATTTTGATATTGAAGGCAATTTATTTATATCATTCTCTTTAAATTTTATTTTATATGATGAATTGATGTTAAAAACATCATAAACATCATCTGTTACTATTTTTTCAACACGGAGACTATTTTTATAAGAAGTTTTATGAAAAAAAATATCATTTAACAATAAAATACTATTGTATAAAATAAGACCAGTTAAAAATATAGTTAGAATATAAATAACATTTCTGATTATTTTGTTCAAATCAATATTATTCATTTTGTAACTCCTTAATAAAGTATTATGTTTAATTATAGTAGTGCAAATTTGAAAATATGAGATTTTTATTGTTGTAAATAAATAAAAATAAAATTAAACTTATAATTAATAAAAGATTTATAGGAGTTGTGATTATGAGAGAAGTTAATGTAAGCTGCATTAGAGAAGCTGTAAAAGAATTGTGTATTAAAGCAAATTATTTCCTTGGGGAAGACATAAGACAAGCATTGAAAGACTCTAAAGATAAAGAGACATGGAATCTAGCAGAAGATATTTTAGACAAGATAATTATAAATTCAGAAATTGCAGATAAAGAACATATGCCTATGTGTCAAGATACAGGAATGGCATGTGTTTTTGTGGAATTGGGTCAAGATGTTCATTTAATTGGAGGTAATTTAAGTGAAGCTATTAATGAAGGAGTAAAAAGAGGCTATGAAGAAGGATTTTTAAGAAAATCAGTAGTAAATGATCCATTAAGAAGAATTAATACAAATGATAATACTCCAGCTGTAATTTATTATGATATAGTGCCCGGAAATAAAATAAAGATAACTGTTGCACCAAAAGGTTTTGGATCTGAAAATATGAGTAAAATAGCTATGCTAAAACCATCAGATGGAGTAGATGGTGTTAAAAAATTTATTTTAGAAGTTATTAAACAGGCAGGACCGAATCCATGTCCTCCAATGGTAATTGGTGTTGGAATAGGTGGAACTTTTGATAAAGCAGCTTATTTAGCTAAAAAAGCATTATTAAGACCTATAAATGTAAGAAATAATGATGAGTATTATAAAGAATTAGAGATAGAATTATTAGAAAAAGTAAATAAATTGGGAATAGGACCTCAAGGGTTTGGAGGAAGAACTACAGCATTGGGATTAAATATAGAAATATATCCAACTCATATTGCAGGACTTCCAGTTGCAGTAAATATAAATTGTCATGCAACAAGACATAAAGAAATAATAATATAGATATTATATAATGGGGGAAGAAAAAATATGGAAATCAAACTACATACACCTCTTACATCAGAAAAAACTTTGAAATTAAAAGCAGGTGATACTGTTTTGCTAAGTGGAATAATTTATTCAGCTAGAGATGCTGCTCATAAAAGATTAATTGAATTATTAGATAAAGATGAGAAATTACCTTTAAATATAGATAATGAAATAATATATTATGTTGGACCATCTCCAGCGAAACCAGGAAGCGTTATAGGATCAGCAGGACCTACAACTAGTTATAGGATGGATTCATATGCACCAAGGCTGTTAGAATTAGGATTAAAAGGTATGATAGGTAAAGGCGCAAGAAATGAAGAAGTTATAGAATCTATTAAAAAAAATGACGCTATATACTTTGGTGCCATTGGAGGAGCTGCTGCATTAATAGCTAAAAGTATAGTTAAGTCAGAAATAATTGCGTATGAAGATTTAGGGGCTGAAGCAATAAGGAAAATGGAAGTTAAAGATATGCCTTTAGTTGTGATTATTGATTCTGAAGGAAATAATCTTTACGAAATTGGTCAAAAAGATTATTTAGGTACTTTGAAATAAGGATTTGTTTTAAGACAATGTTTTTATAAGCATTTTTAGTATTACTAAGTTTAATTACTTAGTCAACTATAAACATATTAAGATAAAAAATAATAGACAGGATTAACAAATTTACTTAACCTGTCTATTTAATATTATAAATTTATAAAGCCTCTACCTTTAACTTCAGATATATCTACTATAGTAATAAAAGCAGCTGGATCTATGTAATGAATAGATGTTTTTAAATCAAGCATTTGTCGAGTTGTAACTATACAGTAAAGCATTTTCTTTTTATTATGAGTATATTCTCCTTCAGCAAATAAAGATGTTATCCCTCTATGCAAATCAGTTATAACATAGTTTATAACTTCTTGCTCTTTCTCAGTTAAAATAAGAAGTAATTTTTTACTGCTAAATCCTTTTAACATTTTATCTAACACAATACTTTGAGTAAATAATGATATAAGTGTATAAAGTGCTTGAGGTAATCCAAATATGATTGCTCCAATTATAATGATAATACAGTTTAATGCAAAACCTAAGCTACCAATATTAAAATTCGAGTATTTTTTTCTTATAAGCATAGTTATTACATCTGTTCCACCAGTAGAACCATGTCTTAGAAAGACTAATCCATATCCTATTCCACATAAAACACCACCATAGATACAATAAAGAAGAATATCATTTACATAAATAATATTTGTAAATGGTCTTGTTAACATTAATGACAATGATAGAGAAATCATTCCTATTGTTGTGTATATAGTGAAATTTCTATCTAATTTTTTATAACTTAGTAATAAAAGTGGAATGTTTATAACAAAGACAACAATACCTGATGGTAATCCCATTGTATATTCTAGTATAAGAGCAAGTCCTGTAGCCCCTCCACTTAATAGCTTAGCATGAGATAGGAATAAATTTACGCCTAAAGAGGCTATAAAACATCCTAAAAAAATAATTAAGGTATCCATGATTAGGTTCTTATATTTACTAATTTTGCTCATCAAAATTACTCCTTTAAATATATAATTAAGTCCAATAAATATTAATACACTTTATTATAATAAAAATCAAGTTATTTATATAAGATAACATATTTTTTACAATAATGTTTAGTAATAATTGAAAACATATATATTATAATAGATAATGTTTTTATAAATTAATTTGTTTTAAAATAATATTAACATTTTAATATAGTGTAATCTTACTATTATACTAAAAGATTAATATTTATTTAAAATATACACTTATAAATATAAAGCTAGGAGAAAAAAGATGATAGGAATGAAATTACCAGGAAGTAAAAAGCTTAAATTAACAACATTAATAATATTGTTAGCAATAACATTATTAATATTAGTATTTGAAGGCATTAATAACAACAAGAAAGGTGATGTTATTAACAAAGAAAGTATAGAAAATGCAGAGATTTTAGATGAAAATAATGTGAATTTAGATAAAGAACATGAAGATAGTAAGGAAGAGGGAAAAAGTAAGGTTGAGAATGAAAGAGAACGAGAATTATATAATGAAGCATATAATTTGTTTTTTTCAGGTGAATACAATAAATCTATTGAAAAATCAAATGAAATAATAAGCGAATTTCCAAGTAGTGCAAAAGGATACAATATAAGAGGAATAGCTAAATCTTATAATGAAAGTTTTGAATCTGGTATGAAAGATATAGATAAAGCTTTGGAATTTGAACCGCAATATGGGTATGCAGTTTTTAATAAGGCCTTAACTTATGAACTATATGGAAATCTAGATGAAGCATTATTGTGGTATAATAAAAATTTAGAGATAGAAAATTACATATGGACTTATTATGGGATAGCATCTATATATGGAAGAAGAGGAGATGCCCCAAATACTATAAAATATTTAAGTAAAGCAATAGAAATAGATGAAGTTGTAAAAAAAGAAGCACAGGATGAAGCAGATTTTAATCCAGTAAGAGAATCTAAAGAATTTCAAGACTTAATTAATAATTAGTAAACTCAGTTTGTTCTATATGAGCAGAGTTTTTAGTCTTATGTGTAAATAATATTAATATTGGGAGTTGATAAATTATGTATAACGTATTGGTTGTAGATGATGAAAAGGAAATAAGAGATGCCATTGAAATATATTTAAGAGGAGAAAATTTAAAAGTTTTTAAAGCAGCAGATGGATTAGAGGCATTAGAAATTCTTAATAATGAAAAAATACATGTCATTGTATTAGATGTGATGATGCCTAAACTTGATGGAATAAGAACATGTTTAAAAATTAGGGAAACAGAAAATTTACCTATAATTATGTTATCAGCAAAAGGTGAAGATTCGGATAAAATTCTTGGTTTAAATGTTGGAGCTGATGATTATATAATAAAACCATTTAATCACCTAGAATTAGTTGCTAGAGTAAAGTCTCAATTAAGGAGATATGATAAACCATTAAACATAGAAGATGAAGAACAAGTATTAACGGTGAAAGATTTAGTTATAGATACTGTATCTAAGAGTATTACTGTACGAGGTGAAGAAATTAAAGTGACAGCTACAGAATACAAAATATTGCACTTATTAGCTTCAAATTTAGGCAAAGTGTTTTCTATAAAAGAAATATATGAAAAAGTATGGGATGAACCATTTTATAAGAGTGAAAATACAGTTACTGTTCATATAAGAAGGATAAGAGAGAAAATAGAAATAAACACAAAAGAGCCTGAATATATTAAGGTGGTGTGGGGCATTGGATATAAGATTGAAAAAGAAATTTAAAATTCACTTAAAAAGCTATTTAAAGGGAATATATTTAATAGATATACTATTAATGATATTAATAACAGGAATGTTGTTTTCATCAGTTTTAGAATATAAAGATTTTATGAAGCAAAACAATAATTTAAGCTTAATTAAATCTATATTTAATGAGAAAGAATATGAAACAAAAAAGCTTTATGAAGATAGTAAAGGATTTTCTCAAATAATATATGAAACTACAGATGGATTGTATGATTTATTAACTGGAAGTAATGAAATAAAAGAAAAAATAGGACAGTTAATGAAATATTTTAATAATGATGTAGAGGAATATACTAGTCATTTTAAATTAAAAGATAATGTTTATTTTATAATTAGAAATAAGCATACTAAAGAATTATATACAAATGATCCTTTCTTAGATTCATCTATTAAATACATAAAGGAAAATCAAATAGATGATTTATTAAACAATAGATTTAAGAAGCAAGGTGTAGTAAGCATCAAATTTGATAATGAAAAAGAGTATAATTACTTGGTAAGTAAGGGATTAGTAAACTATTTAGATGATACAATCAAAAATTTTGAAGAAGTTTACTACACATCTACAGATACCTATAAACAAGAATTAATGAATATAAGAAAAGAAATAATTAGTCTGTCTCTTTTATTATTAGTTTATGTATTTTTAATTATAAAAACAGTATTAATAATAGCAAGAAGAGGAAATAAGGAAGAGAAAATAAAATCAAATATATTAAACAGCATAGTGTTTGTTATTAGAAATGGATTTAAATATAAAGAAACAAGTAAGACATTGTTATTATCTCTAGGAATAATAATAATAATATTAATTACGTATCTTTATTTCTTAGCCACTGGTGGATATGAAAATAATATGTTCGTACGATTCTTTCAAACATATCCTTTTAAAGGAACTATTTTAATAATAACAGGACTTATATTAATGGTGATATTTTCTGTCAAAAAGACATTAGATATTGCAATAATAAATGATGGTCTTAAGAAGCTAAATGAAGGAAATTTAGATGAAGATATACCTGTTTTTGGTTCAATAACTATTAAAGAATTAATTAATAATATTAATTTAATAAAAGAAGGATATAAAAATTCTTTGTATGAAAGAGTTAAGGATGAAAAGCTAAAAACAGAATTAATATCAAACGTATCACATGATCTAAAAACTCCATTAACTTCAATAATAAATTATGTAAATATATTAAAAAATAAAGATATAACAGAGAATGAAAGAAAAGATTATTTAGCTATACTTGATTCAAAATCTTTAAAATTAAAATCATTAATTGATGATTTGTTTGAAATGTCAAAAATAAATAGTGGAAAAATAACATTAAATAAAGATAAATTAGATATACTTTCACTGATACATCAAGGCATAGGCGAATATAGTTTTCTTTATGAATATAAGAATATAAACTTTAAGGTTATTAGTAATGAAGAAGATATATTTATGGAGTTGGACGGAAAACTAATTTCTAGAGCATTAGAAAATATAATAATTAATGCTTTAAAATATTCATTAGACAATACTAGAGTTTATATAGAAATTGAAAAGTATGATGAGCGTGTCGAAATTATAGTTAAGAATATAGCAAATTATGAAATGGACTTTGATGAAGAAGAGATATTTGAAAGATTCGCAAGAGCAGATAAATCTAGAAATTCAAGTGTTGAAGGTTCAGGATTAGGTCTTGCAATAACAAAAAGTATAGTTGAACTACATGGTGGTAAAACTAAAATAGAAAGAGAAGGTGATATGTTTAAAATATATATAATATTACCTTTAAATAATAAAAGTTGTTAATAAATAAAATTTATTGATTAAGTGGTTAATTCATAGTAAATTAGAGATTAACCACTTTTTTTATAAATAAATATGATTTTTGGCGTTTTACAATTATCATATTTGGAATTATACTATAAACATTGAAAAACGATATGTTGTATATTAAATTTGATTAATAAATAGATGTACACTATATATAGTAGAGGAGCGGAAATATTGATGTTAAAGAAACTTTGTGATTTAGCAATAGAGGGAATTAAAGATAATGATGGTACGTATACAAAAGAAAAACTATTGAAGGCGTTAGAACATATAATAAGAGATGGTATGGATGTTAATGATATTAGAAAATCTTTAATTCAGGTTTCTTTAGACTTAACAAGTGATATGGAACCTAATTGGCAGTATGCAGCATCAACAATATATATACACGAGCTTTACGATAAAGTAAGAAAAAATAGAAATTTATATGCAAGTAAAAATTTATATGATAATTACTATGAATTTATTACAGAATTAACAGAGAGAAATCTTTATGGGGAGTATATTCTAGAAAATTATTCTAAGGAAGATATCTTAGAATTAGAAAAAGAAATTAAACCAGAAAGAGATTTTATTTTTAACTATAGTGGAATAGATCTTGTGGCTAAAAGATATTTAGTTCAAGATTTTAATAGAAAAGTTATAGAACTTCCACAACAAATGTTTATGGGAATTGCTATGCATCTTGCTATTCCAGAAGTTAAAGAAAAAAGAGTATATTGGGCAAAAAGATTTTACAATGTTTTAAGCGAGCTTAAAGCAACAATGGCAACTCCTACTATGTCAAATGCAAGAAAGCCTTTTTATCAATTAAGTTCTTGTTTTGTTGATACTGTTGATGATAGTTTAGAGGGAATATATAAGTCATTAGATAATTTTGCTAAGGTATCAAAATTTGGCGGTGGAATGGGAATATATATAGGCAAAATAAGATCATTAGGCTCACCTATTAGAGGCTTTAAAGGAGCATCAGGGGGCGTAATTCCGTGGGTAAAATTATTTAATGATACAGCAATTGCAGTAGATCAATTAGGTGTTAGAAATGGATCAGTTGCAATTTGGCTTGATGCTTGGCATAAAGATATACCTGAATTTTTACAAATTAGAACTAATAATGGTGATGATAGAAAAAAAGCACATGATGTATTTCCAGGAGTTTGTTATCCAGATTTATTTTGGAAACTTGCAGAAGAAGATGTAGATAATGATTGGTATATGATGTGTCCACATGAGATAAAAAACGCAAAAGGATATTCTCTTGAAGACTTCTATGGTGAAGAATGGGAAGAAAAATATTTTGAATGTGTTAAAGATGAGAAAATAGAAAAAAGAATCATTAAAATTAAGGATTTAGTAAGATTAATAATTAAAAGTGCAGCAGAAACAGGAGCACCTTTTGCATTCTTTAGAGATAATGCAAATAAGATGAATCCTAATAAGCATGAGGGAATTATATATTCTTCAAATTTATGTACAGAAATTATGCAAAACATGAGTGCTATGAAAGTTACTGGAGATACTATTATTAAGGAAAATGATAAATACAATGTAGTACAAAATATAGAAGCTGGAGATTTTGTTGTATGTAACCTATCATCTCTAGTACTTGGAAATATAGATGTTCTTAATGATGAGGAATTAGAATGTGTTGTGGAAACACAAATAAGAGCTATGGATAATGTCATTGATTTAAATTATTATTCAGTTCCATTTGCTGAAATAACTAATAAAAGATATAGAGGAATTGGACTTGGAACTAGCGGATATCATCATATGCTAGCTAACAATAAAATACATTGGACAGAAGAAAAGCACAGAACATTTGTTGATAAAGTATATGAAAAAATAAATTATTATTCAATAAAGGCTAGTATGAATTTATCTAAAGAAAAAGGAAAATACGAGCTCTTTGAAGGATCAGATTGGGACAATGGAAACTACTTTGAATTAAGAGATTATAATGATGAAAAATGGATTGATTTAAAGCAAGAGGTTAAAGAGTTTGGTATGAGAAATGGGTACTTAATTGCAGTAGCTCCAAATGGCTCAACAGCTACAATTGCAGGAACTTCTGAAGGAATTGATCCTATAATGGCTAGATTTTATTTAGAAGAAAAGAAAGGAAGTATAATTCCTAAGACTGCACCAAACCTATCTGAAGACAATTACTGGTATTATAATACAGCCTATAATTTAGAACAAGGTTGGTGCGTAGAAATGAATGGTGTTAGACAAAGACATATTGATCAAGGTCAATCATTTAACTTATATATAACAACTCAGTATACAATGAGACAAATTATGAATTTATATATAAAAGCATGCAAATGTGGAGTTAAATCTATATATTACGTAAGATCAAAATCACTAGAAGTAACAGAATGTGAAAGTTGTTCAGCGTAATAATTTTCTTAATGTATAGGAAAGTATAGAAATTTTAATTTGCCTTATATTTAATGAAATGGGAGAAAAGAATATGGAAGTAAAGAAAAAACCACTTTTTAATGAATTTGGAGATAGAGATCCTAGATTAAAGAGAGTGATAAATGGAAACACAACTAATTTAAATGATTTTAATAATATGAAATACACTTGGGCATCTGATTGGTATAGACAAGGAATGAATAATTTTTGGATACCAGAGGAAATAAATTTATCACAAGATTTAAAAGATTATAAAAAACTTTTACCAGAGGAAAGAACAGCTTATGATAAGATATTGTCATTTTTAATATTTTTAGATTCTATACAAACAGCTAATTTAAGTAATATAAATAGTTATATTACTGCAAGTGAAATAAATTTATGTTTAACTATTCAAAGCTTCCAAGAAGCTGTTCATTCTCAGAGTTACAGCTATATGCTTGACAGCATATGCTCACCAGAAGAGAGAAATGAAATACTGTATCAATGGAAAGATGATGAAATTTTACTAAAGAGAAACAAGTTTATAGGCGATTTATATAATGAGTTTATAAATAATCCTAGTGAATATAACTTAATAAAAACGTTAATGGCTAATTATATATTGGAGGGTATTTACTTTTATTCAGGATTTATGTTCTTTTATAATTTAGAGAGAAATGGAAAGATGCCTGGTTCAGCTCAAGAAATTAGATACATAAATAGAGATGAAAATACTCATTTATGGTTATTTAGAAATATAATAAAAGAATTACAAAGTGAAAATCCAGAAAGTTTTACAGCTGATTTAAAAAATGAACTTAGAGAAATGATGCGTATAGGTGTTGAGAATGAAATACTATGGGGTCATTACGTAATAGGAGATAAAATTCAAGGAATAAATAAAAAATTAATTGAAGATTATATAAAATATTTAGGAAATAAGAGACTAAAAGAAATAGGCTTAGACGTGCTATTTCAAGGCTATGAAAGCAATCCAGCTACATGGGTTGATGTTGTGGCCAATTCTAATTCTGTAAAAACTGATTTTTTCGAAGCTAAATCGACAGCTTACGCAAAAGTTTCCACTTTAATTGATGATTTATAAGAAATTTTGTGAATTTTTGAAATATTTTTTTAGAAAGTTAGCAATATGCTATTAAATATTTTAAAACTTATGTTATAATAACTAAAGTTAGAATTTTAAATCTAGAAGTTATCCTAAAATAACATAATAGATTAACAATAATAGATTAAGTTATAAAACAACAATTTTAAATATCGAGGAGGAGTTTTAGAGATGAAAAGAGGTATTGCTGCATCTAAGGGATATGCAATAGGAAAAGTGTTTTTAACTGAAAATGAAGAAATAGTTATAACTGACGCGTCAGTTAGTGATATAGTGAGTGAAAAAGAAAAATTACAAAAAGCATTAGATAATTCTAAATCACAATTAGAAGCTATTAAAGATAAAGCTGAAAAAGAAATGGGAGCAGAAAAGGCTGCTGTTTTTGAAGCTCATATTACATTGTTAGATGATCCAGAATTTACTGGAGCAATGATGAGTGAAATAGAAATGAATAGTACTAATGGGTTAAAAGCTATAGAAAATGTTACAAATAGTTTTGTAACTATATTTGAATCTATGGATAATGATTACATGAGAGAAAGAGCTGCAGATATAAAAGATGTATCTAAGAGAATAATATCTAATTTTGCAGGTAAAGGCGGAGATGCTTTTGCAATTAATGAAAACAACACTGTAATCGTTGCTCATGATTTAACTCCATCTGATACTGCTCAATTAGATAGAAGTAAAGTAGTAGGATTTATTACTAATATAGGTGGAAGAACTTCACATGCAGCTATTATGGCTAGAACATTAGAGATACCAGCTGTACTTGGCTTAGGTGATATTACAAGTAGTGTTAAAACTGGAGATATGATTATAGTTGACGGATTAACTGGAGATGTAATTCTAAACCCTTCAGAAGACGTTTTAGTAGAATATAGAGCTAAACAAGAAAAGTTCAAAGCAGAACAAGAAGAATTAAAGAAATTAATAGATGTGAAGACAACAACTAAATCTGGTAGAAGAATAGAAGTTTGTGGAAATATAGGTAAGCCAGAAGATGTACTTAGTGTTGTATCAAATGGTGGAGATGGTGTAGGATTATTCAGAACTGAATTCTTATACATGGACAGAGATAGTGCTCCAACAGAAGATGAACAATTTGAAAGTTATAAATTTGTTCTTGAAAAGATGGAAGGTAAGCAAGTTGTTATAAGAACTCTTGACATTGGTGGAGATAAGACTCTTCCATATTTACCATTACCAGAAGAAATGAATCCATTCTTAGGATATAGAGCAATAAGACTTTGTTTAGATAGAAAAGAAATCTTTAAGGTTCAATTAAGAGCATTATTAAGAGCTTCTATATATGGTAACCTTTGTGTTATGTTCCCTATGATTTCAGGTTTAGAAGAATTCTTACAAGCTAAAGAAGTAGTTGAAGAATGTAAAGCTGAATTAAAAGCAGAAGGAAAAGAATATTCAGAAGTAATTCAATGGGGTATAATGGTTGAAATCCCTGCAGCAGCAGTTTATGCTGATGAATTAGCTAAACATGTTGATTTCTTCTCAATAGGAACAAATGATTTAATTCAATATACATTAGCAGCTGATAGAATGAGCGAAAAAGTTTCATATCTTTATAATCCAATGCATCCAGCAGTACTTAGATTAATAAAAATGACTATAGATGGTGCACATAAACACGGAAAATGGGTTGGAATGTGTGGAGAAATGGCTGGAGATGAAGCAGCTATCCCAACATTAGTTGAATATGGATTAGATGAGTTCTCAATGAGTGCTACATCAATCTTAAATGCTAAGAAAATAATGTTAGAACAAGAATAATATTTTAATATATGAAAGAGATGGAGTTTTACTCCATCTTTTTTGTTATATAGAAAATTATAGGAATTTTTAAACTAATAATATAGTTTATTTAGTGATAAAATAATTAGTATTGAAATTTATAATGGATGGAGGCTTATATATGAATAAAATTTTGGAAATGTTTATATCATTTTTTAAAATTGGAGCTTTTACATTTGGTGGAGGATATGCAATGATTCCATTAATTGAAGAAGAAGTTGTTAATAAAAAGAACTGGCTTACTAAAGAAGAATTTATGGATTTTTTGATTGTATCTCAAAGTCTACCAGGAGCTTTAGCTATTAACTGCTCTGCGTTTATTGGACAAAAAATAGGGGGAATACTTGGGGAGTTAGTAGCTATCCTAGCAGTAACATTACCATCATTTTTTATAATAATTTTAATTGCTACTTTTTTTATGCAGTTTAGAGATAATTATTTTGTAAATTTAGCTTTTAAGGGAATAAATGCAGCTGTTCCTATGCTAGTTTTATTTGGTGTAATAAGTTTATCAAAGGGTGTACAAAAAAATGTAAGAACGTTAATTATGATAATAGTTGCACTCATAGCATTAATGGTATTTAATATTCATCCTGTAATTGTTATTTTAGTATCAGCAATATATGGAATGATATTTTTAAGAGAGCAGGTATAGAGAATGATATTATTAAAATTATTTACAGCATTTTTTAAGATTGGAGCATTCAGTTTTGGTGGAGGATATGCAATGATTCCTTTTATCCAAAAGGAGATAATAACTAATAATTCATGGCTTACAGTAAGTGATTTTATGGATATTATAGGTATATCTCAAATGACACCAGGACCAGTTTCTATTAACTCAGCAACCTTTGTTGGATTTAAAGTATCTGGGATTTGGGGAAGTCTAGCAGCAACTATAGGAATAATAGCAACATCATTTATATTAGTCACTATATGCTCAAAAACATTAGAAAAGTTTAAAGACTCTAATTTAGTAAAAAGTGCATTACTTGGAATGAGGCCAATATTAATAGCACTTATACTTCAAGCATTTTTTGATTTAGCTAAAGAATCTTATATAGATATAAAATCAATAATTGTTACGTTAATAATTGGTGGATTATTGTTATCTCATAAGGTACATCCAATAATATGCGTGCTTATATCAGCACTATTAGGAATTGTATTTTGGAGTTTTTAATTTTTTAGAAAATTATATAAAGTCGAATTTATAAACAACTTAAATTAATATTATATATTTAAGTTGACGATTTTTTATTAATGAATACTATATTATTCTTATGTTATACTTAAGTTAATTGAAAAAAATTCATAAAATTCTAATCGCATACAATAAAGGGGAATAATATGAAAAAGAAAAAGAAAAAATTTTATGATAAAGCCATGGTGTATTATCAAAATGGAGAAATAGACAAATCGTTAAGAATATGTGAGGAATCATTATCTTATAGTTTGAAAAATCCTTCTATATTAAATTTAAAGGGACTTATATTATATCAACAAGGTAAATTAGATGAAGCTATAACAGTATGGAAAATCAATAAAGATTTTAATAATAATACTATAGCTCAGAATTATATAAAAAGTGCTAATGAAGATAGATTTAGGGTTGATTTATATGAGCTTGGAGAAAAGAAATTAAAAGAATTAAAGATAGAAGAAGCAATAACAATATTTAAAAAGTGTAAAGAAAGTGATTTTAACTGCATAAAGGTAAATACTGCTTTAGCATTATGTTATCAAAAAAAAGGTGAAATAAATAAGTGTATAGATTACATGAATAAAGTTTTGGTTATAGATAAAAACTATAAGATAGCTAATGAAATAAAAAAGCAATTAATAGAATTAAAGGCGTATAAAAAGGAATCTAACAATATTATTATTAAGTTAATTGTGGTTTTAGTTATAATAGTATCTATATGTGGAGCTATCTATGTCTTTAAAAATACCTTTCAAGGTTTTCATAAAAAAAATAGTAATGAATCATTAGAATCACTAAATAAAACAGAAGATAATGCTAGTACTTCAGAAGATGCAGTTACTGAACAAGTAGAAGAAATGCAACCGAAATCAGCAGAAACAGCTATTAATGAAGAAAATAAAAAGGTAGAATTAGACATAAATAAACTAAATGAGCATTTTGAAAATGGTGAAGTCAATAGTATTTATTATGATTTAGAAAATGTAAATGAACAAGATGTTCCAGATGATTACAAAGGTTTATATAGACGATGTATAAATTTAATAAAGACTTCAGGAATAGAAGTATTCTATGGAAAAGGTATGGAAGAGTTTAATACACAAAATTATGAAAAGGCTAACGTAGAATTTAGTAAAGCATATGATTACTGTGATGGCAATTATCTAAAAGAACATATTATATTTTATAAAGCTGTAACATTAGAGCAACTAAATAATTCTGATGAAGCAATAAAATTATATGAATTATATTATGAAGAGTATCCTACTGGTTCATACGCTGATAATGCATTATACAATCTTTCATTAATACTCAACAATACGAATAAAGAGAAAAGTATTTATTATGCCAATAAATTAAGAGAAAACTTCTCTGGATCTATTTATTTTAATGAAACCATTAACCAAATATTAAATAGTTAATTTAGATTATAAGAAAAAATAAATTCAATAATAGGATGTGATAACAATGATATCAGTAATTAAAGATATTAAGGTATATGCTCCAAAATACATAGGTATAAAAGATATTGTAATAGCAGGAGGGAAGATAGAAGGGATCTATGAAAGCTTAGATATATCAAATACTTTTATTAATGTTAATGTGATAGATGGTAAAAATAAAATTATTTTTCCAGGCTTTATAGATAGTCATGTACATCTTATTGGTGGTGGTGGTGAAGGTGGATATAAAACGCGTACACCAGAACTACAATTATCTAATTTAACATCAAGTGGAATAACAACAGTAGTTGGATGTATAGGTACTGATAGTGAATGTAGGAATATAAAATCTTTAATAGCTAAAGTTAAATCTTTAAAAGAAGAGGGGCTTTCATCATATTGTTATACAGGATCTTATGCTATACCAGTAAGAACATTAACTGGTGTCGTTGAAAGAGATATAATGCTAATACAAGAAATAATAGGTGTTGGAGAAATAGCATTATCAGATAATCGAAGCTCAGAGCCTACTTATGAAGAATTTGCAAGATTAGTAGCTCAATCAAGAGTTGGAGGAATATTATCTAGTAAAGCTGGAGTAGTAAATGTACATATAGGCGAAGGAAGAAGAAGACTTGATTATTTATTTAAATTAATTAAAGAGTCAGATATACCATCATCTCAATTATTACCTACTCATATTAATAGAAATACTAATTTATTTATGGAAGGCTTAAAATATGTAAAAGAAGGCGGTATTATAGATTTAACTACCAGCAGTGATGTTAACTTTTTAGAAAAAGGTGAACTTACAGCTTCAGAAGGATTAAACAAATACATTGAAGCAGGATTACCAATAGAGAATATAACATTTTCTTCTGATGGTAATGGAAGTATGCCTAAATTCGACGAAAATAAAAAGATAGTAGGGCTTGGAATTTGTTCTGTTGAGTCATTGTACTTGCAAGTTAAAGAAGGCATAAAGAAATATGGGATTCCTATTGAAACAGCTATAAAAGTTATAACTTCTAATGTAGCAGATATATTAAAATTATATAATAAAGGAAGAATAGAAAAGGGAAAAGATGCTGATTTAGTAATAGTTGATGAAAACTCTTTAGATATAGATATAGTTTTATGCAACGGAATAAAGATGGTTCAAGATGGAAAATGCATAGTAAGAGGTACATTTGAATAAAATATTATTATGAGTTTTAGAAATATTATTTAAGGTATAGATAAAAGTAAATCTAAAAATAATGACCAATCTTATTAAATTAGATTGGTCATTATTTTTATTAAGATTTAACTTTAAAAAAAGTATGATGCCCTATTGTTTTCATATCTTGTTTTTGTGTTTGATGCATCCATGCGCAGGTTGCCGTGCTAGGATTATAAAAGAATAAAGCTTCATTTGTAGGGTCATATCCTCTTATAGCATCATAAACCGCATTGTAACATGCTTGATTTGGAGTAGCTTTAATATCTCCATTTTTAACACATGAAAATGCATTTTTCTGAAAAATTACTTCTTTTATTGAATTTGGAAAGCTGGGATTTATGACACGATTTAAAACAACTGATGCTACAGCTACTTTTCCATCATAAGGTTCACCGATACTTTCTGCATAAACTAATTTAGCCATTAATTCAATATCATTTTCCGTTATATAGAGTTTTTGAGTATCATAACTAAAAACTTCTATTGTAGACTCGTCAATATTTTCATTTGTATTATTTTCATTTAGTTCTGCATTGCATTGAGTTGCAAGGTTTATATTATTTAAATAAGTTTCATTATTTTCCTTTTTAGAAATAAGATTAGTATGAAAGTTGTTACCTAATACTTGGGCATAAGCAACACTGTTATTAATAACGGAAAGATATAGCACTAAACTAATTATGAAAAGGCTATATATTTTTTTCATTAAAAATCCTCCTCTGGTATATTTCAAACCAATAATATTATTGCCCAAAAAGAGCCTTATATACATAAATTAATATTTATATGATAATATGGTTTTTTGTAAATTATCAAAACAACTTAAAAAGTAGTCATATTTATCAAAAGTATCAGTATATAATTCATCAATATTATCTAAAATTAATTTAGATTTATCGTGTAATTTCATTTCATTTTTAATGCTTTTTTCTAGAGAATTAATATAAGAATCATAAGATGAAATAATTTCTTCTAAAGCTTCATAGCATTCTTTACCATCAACAGGAATAGAAATTGATATAGAAGCATCTTTTATTTCATTAAAATCTGAACGTTTTTCATTAAGATCACAAATTAATATAGATAAATCTCTATTATCTTCTCTTATTTTTTCTAGAGCAGGTTTGACATCATTTTTTAGCTGAGAAAATTTATCTAGTAAGTCATTAATTTGTATAAAAAAATCTCTTTTTTGCTCACTTATAATATCATTTTCTCTAATTGATTTATAAGATTCATTTAAAAATTTATTTAAGCTTATAAAAAATGTCTTTAAGTTTTTGGGAGTAGAAATTTTAATCTTAGATTCAGATAATTTATCAGTTTCTTTAATAAAAGCTTCTTCGTTTTTTACTAGGTCTTGATATAATGATTGAAAGTTATCATTATTTTTATTATTTATTATAGAAATAATAGAGTTATATAAATTAATATTTAGTTTTAAATAATTTGAAAGATTGTTTTTTAATTCATTAGAATTAGATTTTTTTAAAGTTAAATTAGTTAGGGTGTTATCTAATGCATTTAGTAGATTTAAATTTTCATCTAAAATTTGTTTTGTATTTTTAAAATCAAGTTTAGCATCGTTTTCATCGAATTTTAATGATGAATTTATATTTACTATTGTCTTAGAAATTTTATTTATTTTATTTAGTTCAGTATTTTTAAAAAATAACGTTAATAATATAAGTATTAATATAAATAAACCAAATAATAAACTTATGATTTTTAATGATTTTTTATCTATTGAAAAGTTTATCATAATCAGAGTCCCCCTTATCAAGTAATAATATATTTTTAGTTACTTAATATTACTTATATTATGTTAATTAGAAAATTATTATAAAAATAATGAATTTTTAATAAAATAGTAATTCTCTCTATATATAATAATTAATGTTTTGATGTATAATTTTATATATATACAAAAGGTGGAGGTGATAGTGTTGCAAGATTTTATATCACTAATAATAAAAAGTTTAAGTAATATGTCTTTATGGTCAATACTAGATATATTGGTAGTTTCCTATATATTTTATAAAGGATATATGCTAATAAAAGAAACAAGAGCGGAACAATTATTAAAGGGTATAGCATTAATTATAGTGTTAATACCAATAAGTTATTTATTAAAATTAGATATGTTATATTTTATATTAAATAAGACACTTACAATTGGGGTATTATCTGTAATTATAATTTTTCAACCAGAAATTAGAAGAGGACTAGAGCATATAGGTAGATCAGCTTTTGAAGATGTACACTATGCAAATGATAAGGAAAGCATAAATATTGCTATAAATGAAATAGTTAATGCTGTACAAAATTTATCAGAAACTAAAACAGGAGCACTAATAGTAATGGAACAAAAAACAGGTCTTGCAGAGATAGTTTCATCAGGCACAATATTAGATGCAAATGTAAGTTCAAATCTTTTAGAAAATATTTTTGTAGTGAATACACCGCTACATGATGGAGCAACAATAATTAGAAATAATAAAATATTAGCTTCAGGTTGTGTTCTTCCTTTGACTAATAATAATAATATTAATAAAAAGTTAGGTACTAGGCATAGAGCAGGATTAGGACTTTCAGAAGTTTCTGATGCGTTAATAATCATTGTATCTGAAGAAACTGGAGTGGTTTCATTAGCTATAAATGGTAAATTAAGTAGAGGGTATGATAGAGAAAGATTAAGAAATATATTATCAAATATAATTGAAAATAGAAATAAAAATAAAAAGAATGTAAAGGATGCTAAAGAGAGGGTGAGATCATGGGTAAGGGGAATAAAAATAAATCATTAATAGCGAAGCTTATTTGTTTACTTTTATCTTTTGGTCTATGGCTGTATATATCAAATGTAGAGAACCCAGTAAGAACCTATGAATTAAAGGGCGTACCAGTAGAACTTATAAATAAAGAAAGCATTTCAAAGTCTAATTTAGCTATAGTAGGAGAGGAAAGTTTTACAGTTGATTTAACTTTAGAGGGAGCCACAAGTGAAATAACAAAAGCCAAAAAAGATTCCTTTAAATTAACAGCGGATATGAGTTCATATGCGTTAAAAAATGGAGAAAATATAATCCCTATTCAAATAGTAAGTTATCCTCAAAATATAAATATAAAAAACAATGGATTTTTAGGGATAAAGATAAAACTAGAGACACTAATAACAAAAGATGTTTCATTGAAATCTCAAGTTAATATCACTTATAAAGAAAATATTTATAAAAAAGATTTAACTGTATCTCCACAAAAAGCAACTATATCTGGTCCGGAAAGTCAAGTGAATAAAGTTGATAGAGGTATTCTTGTAGGAAGTATAGAAAATTTAGAAAAAGATATTAATAAAAAATTCCCTATTAAATTTATAACCAAAGATAATAAAGAAGTTAAAGGTATTACTTCTAATGCCAATGAAGCTGAATTAAATATAAAGATTAATAATGGGAAAACAGTACCTATAAATATAAAAACTATAGGAAATTCAAATGAGGGTATATCTATAGAAAGTATGGTTGTAGAACCTAAATCAGTTCATATTATAGGTGAAGATAAAATATTAAATAGTATAAATTCAATAGATACACAAGAAATTAATATAAGTAACATTACTGCTGATGCTGAAGTAAATACAAATTTAAATTTACCAGAAGGGGTTACTATACAAGAGAATAGCCAAAATGTTAAAGTGAAATTTGCGGTTAAAAAAGCACAAGAGGTAACAAAGAACATTTCATGTGCAGTTGAATATACTAACTTAAATCCTAATTTAATTATTGATTCTTCAAAATCCACTGCTAATGTAAGTATCTCAGGATTGGAATCAGTTATAAATAGTATAACGGAGACAGAACTTAAGGCTACGGTAGATTTATCAAATATAAGTGAGGCAGGTACCTATACTTATAAACCTTCTGTTAATAGTGCTAATAATAGGACTGATTTTAATATATTATCAGTAGATGATGTTCAAATAGTTTTAAAAAATAAACAATGAAAATAGCCACAACTTATTTAATTGTGGCTATTTTTTATGTTATAATCGGTTAAACTTGTAAGTGAGATGTGTTTTAATAAAACATAAATTATTGAAAACAAAATAGGAGAAAATATATATGAGTATAAGAATAAATAATTTAACTTTAGGTATAGATGATAGTAAAGAAGTATTAGAAAAAAAAGTATGTAAAAAATTAAAAATATCTAATCAAGATATAAAAAAATTAACAATAATAAAAGAGAGTTTAGATGCAAGAAAGAAGAATGAAATAAAGTTTAATTATTGTGTGGATATAAAGTGCGATAATGAAAAGAAAATAGTATCTAAAATAAAAGATAATGATGTAAAGCTTAAAGAAGATGACAAAGGCTTACAAATTGAAAAAGGTGATGCTAAGCTAAGTCATAGACCAGTTGTAGTAGGATTTGGTCCAGCTGGAATGTTTGCAGCATTAACTTTAGCTAAGAATGGATATAAACCAATTGTATTTGAGAGAGGAGAAGATGTTGATAGTAGAACAAATGCAGTTCAAAACTTTTGGGAAACTGGAAAGTTGAACATTGAATCAAATGTTCAATTTGGTGAAGGTGGAGCAGGGGCATTTTCTGATGGAAAATTAACAACAAGAATAAAAGACCCTAAATGTGCTTATATATTAGATGAACTTGTAAATGCTGGAGCACCAGAAGAAATTAAGTATTTAGGTAAGCCACATGTTGGAACAGATATTTTAAAAGGTGTTGTAAAAAATATAAGAGAGCAAATCAAGGAACTTGGTGGAGAAATTCATTTTAATTCTAAATTAGAAGATATAAAATATGAAAATAATAAATTAAAAAGTATAACTGTTAATGGAAAGGAACTAGATTGTGAAGCTTTAGTTTTAGCCATTGGACATAGCCCAAGAGATACATATGAAATGCTATATAAAAGAGGAGTTTCTATGGAAGCTAAGCCTTTTGCAATAGGGGTTAGAATAGAGCATCCTCAAGAATTAATAAATGTTAGTCAATATGGAGAATACCATAATCATCCAAGATTAGGTTCAGCAGAATATAGATTAACTTACCAAAGTGACAAACTAAAAAGGGGTGTATATTCATTCTGTATGTGCCCAGGGGGAACTGTTGTTGCATCTGCATCAGAAGAAGGAAGACTTGTATCCAATGGGATGAGTTATCATGCTAGAAACTTAGCCAATGCTAATTCAGCATTAGTTGTAACGGTATCTACAGATGATTTTGAAGGAGATTCACCTTTAAGAGGAATGGAATTTCAAAGACGTTATGAAAGTTTAGCATTTAAATTAGGAGGTGGAAATTATAAAGCACCAATACAATTACTAGGAGATTTTATGAATGACAGACCTAGTACAAAACTTGGAAGTGTTATTCCAAGTTATTCACCTGGATATGAATTTAAAGAATTAAAAGATTGTTTACCTAGTTATGTTGTAGAAGGAATAAAAGAAGGTATACAAAATTTTTCAAAAAAAATAGAAGGATACGGAATGGAAGATGCAGTTTTAACAGGAATAGAAACTAGAACATCAGCTCCAGTTAGAATTCATAGAAGCAAAACACTTGAAAGCATAACGGTGCAAGGCCTTTATCCAGTGGGAGAAGGAGCCGGATTTGCAGGAGGAATAGTTTCATCAGCAGTTGATGGAGTTAAAGTAGCGGAAATGATAATAAATCAATTTACTTGTTAAATTTGTTGATTTAATTAAATAGTCTCAATATTCTAAAAAAGGGCAATATTAAGTTATTATTTGTTACAATAAAGATAATAAATAAAAATATATTTTAATTAAAAAAGCAAGAAGAAAAATTAAAGTTAAATATAGACAGAATAATTATTATTAGAATAAGAGGTGCATGTATAATGAGTAAAAACTTTGATGATTTATTATCTAAATTAAAGGCAACTAAAAAGAAAAAGTTATCAGTAGCAGTAGCACAAGATGAACCAGTTTTAGAAGCTGTAATGGCAGCTAAAGAAAAAGGAATAGCAGATGCAATACTAGTTGGGGATCAAGAAAAAATAAGAACAATAGCAGAAAAAATAAAAATGGACTTAACTCAATTTGAAATAATTCATGAACCAGATATTAAAAAAGCAGCATTATTTGCTGTTCAATTAGTATCAAGTGGAAGAGCAGATATGGTTATGAAAGGTTTAGTAGACACAGCAACTTTCCTAAGAAGTGTTCTTAACAAGGAAATTGGTCTTAGAACAGGTAAAGTTATGTCTCACGTAGCAGTTTTTGAAGTTGAAGATATTGATAGATTAATATTCTTAACAGATGCTGCATTTAATACTTACCCTGATTTAAAAGCTAAAATTCAAATTGTAAATAATTCTGTAACAGTAGCTCATGCTTGTGGAATAGAAGTTCCAAAGGTAGCACCTGTATGTGCAGTTGAAGTTGTTAACCCAGATATGCCAGCAACAATAGATGCATCATTGTTAACTACTATGAATAACAGAGGACAAATAAAAGGTTGTATAATAGACGGACCTCTAGCATTAGATAATGCTTTATCAGAAGAAGCTGCTCATCATAAAGGTATTACAGGACCAGTAGCAGGAAAAGCAGATATCATATTATTACCTAATATAGAAACAGGTAATGTAATGTATAAATGTTTAACTTATACATCAAAGAGTAAGAGTGGTGGTCTATTAGTTGGAACATCAGCACCAGTTATCTTAACTTCAAGAGCTGATAAATTTGAAACAAAGGTAAATTCTATAGCTTTAGCAGCATTAGTTGCTGAAAACGCTAAATAAGATTATTTTGGGGGTATTATTTAATGTCATATAAATTATTAATTATTAATCCAGGATCAACTTCTACAAAAATAGGAGTTTACGAAAATGAAAAAGAATTATTTGAAGAAACATTAAGACATACTAATGAAGAAATAAAGAGATATGAAACTATATATGATCAATTTCAATTTAGAAAAGATGTAATATTAAATATTCTTAAGGAAAAGAATTTCGATATAACTACTTTAAGTGCAATAGTTGGAAGAGGCGGAATGCTTAAACCAGTAGAAGGCGGAACTTACGCTGTTAATGATGCAATGATAGAAGATTTAAAAGTAGGAGTACAAGGTCCTCATGCTTCAAATCTTGGAGGAATAATAGCAAAATCAATTGGTGACGAATTAAATATACCATCATTTATAGTAGATCCAGTAGTTACTGATGAATTAGATGAAGTAGCAAGATTATCAGGAGTTCCAGAACTTCCAAGAAAGAGTAAATTCCATGCTTTAAATCAAAAAGCAGTAGCTAAAAGATATGGTAAAGATAGCGGAAAAGGATACGAAAACTTAAACTTAATAGTTGTTCACATGGGTGGTGGAGTTTCTGTTGGAGCTCACAAACAAGGAAAAGTAGTTGACGTTAACAATGCTTTAGATGGTGATGGTCCATTTTCACCAGAAAGAGCAGGAACAGTACCAGTAGGCGATTTAATTAAAATGTGCTTTAGCGGACAATATACTGAATCTGAAGTATATACTAAGATAGTTGGAAAAGGTGGATTTGTTGGATACTTAAACACTAATGACGTTAAGGGTGTTATAGACAACATGGAAGCTGGAGATAAAGAATGTGAAAAGATATATAAAGCATTCCTTTATCAAATAACAAAAACTATTGGAGAAATGGCAGCTGCATTAAATGGAAAAGTTGATCAAATATTATTAACAGGTGGAATTGCATATTCACCAACACTTGTTCCAGATTTAAAGTCAAATGTAGAATGGATAGCTCCAGTAACTGTATATCCAGGAGAAGATGAATTATTAGCATTAGCTCAAGGTGCTATAAGAGTACTTGACGGAGAAGAAAAAGCTAAGATTTACTAGAATATATGCCAAGAGGTCATATCAAAAGAAATTTTGATATGACCTCTTTTATATATATGAATGCCGTGTTATCTATTGCATGTATATTTGAAATATACTATTAAATCCAGTACATATTATAATTTTAGATTTGACTCTGTTTTAAATGCGTGTTGATATATGCAATAGGTAAAGTGGCATTGTAATTGGACTTTGAGAATCCTTAATGAGTATTGTCACATTTACTGCTTGT
>NZ_JAVJAN010000030.1:0-49211 GCF_031344075.1 Clostridium aquiflavi | reverse complement strand
CGAAGACCGGAATCGAACCGGTACGGTGTTTAACCACCGCAGGATTTTAAGTCCTGTGCGTCTGCCAGTTCCGCCACTTCGGCTTACCAGTTAGGTTATTTCCTAACGACAAAATTTATTATACTGTATAGTTTCTACACTGTCAACATATATTTGATATTTTTTTATCTTTTTTCAAAATTTTATCCTAATAACAGAACAAAATCGCCAAAGAAACTTTAGAGCCGTCGATTTTTTTAGCCATGTACCCTTTCCAAATGCAACATAGGACTAATGGTGCGGTAATGATTATTTTTTATTCTTTAAAATGTACTCATCATGCCTCTAAAATACAATATTCTATAAGTTATCCTCAGATTGTTCCTAAAGAACAAAAAACGCCTTATAAATAGGCATTAAAACCTGTTTATAAGGACTTTATATAACATAATAAACTTAGATATAATAATTAATTTTGCATTAAATTATTATATATCTTTTAATTTACTTAATTATTTGGCTGGGAATTTCTTACCACCCTTACCTTTAAATTCTTGATGTTTTTTAACATCTTGCATTCTTTCTTCACTATCTTTTAAAAATCTAGACATTATGTCTTCAAAATTTCCTGAACCATTTTTCTTCTTTTCAGTATTTGAGTTCCAATCAATTTCAACTGGTTTTACTGATTTTTTTTGAATATTTGCTTGTTTTATTGAAAGACTAATCTTTCCATTGTCATCTATTGAGATAACTTTAACTTTAACTTTATCTTGTTCCTTAAGATGTTCTCTAATGTCTTTTACATAAGAATCCGCAACTTCTGAAATATGAACTAATCCAGTTTTGCCTTCAACTTCAATAAAAGCACCAAAATTTGTAATGTTTACTACTATACCTTCTAATATGTTTCCTGCCTCTAAGGTCATGTTTAAAAGTTTCCTCCTTAAAAATATAAAAATATATATTATAATATTATTAAAAACTATTTTTCAGAATTTGATGTTTGTTCAGAGCTGTTAACTACTTTTTCGCCTGGTTTTATCATTCCAAGTCTTTCTCTAGCTAGTTTTTCAAGATATTCACCTGAACCAGAGTCAATCTTTTCTACTTCATCTGAAAGCCTATTATTTCTTTTAGTTATTTCATCAAGTTGAAGTTGTTTTTCATTAAGTTGTTTTTCTATTCTATCAATTGCCAATCGTTGTCTAACATAACTAAAAACAAATATACTAAGTAATACCATTATTATTATGTTTCTAAATGTTAACTTTTTCATTTGCAGAACCTCTATTTCAAATTCTCTTATTTATATTGTAAACACTCTAAAGGTATTATTCAAGTAATTTTTTTGTGCTATTTACTTTTATCAATTACTTTGTAAAATACTATTTTTATTGGATATATAAGGTTCTTAAAAATTATTCTAAAAAAAGTATTTACTTTTTTTATTACTAATTGTTCTAATGAATAAAAATAACTACTTATAGCTTTCAAGTATATTAAAAGTGATATAATGATGAATATATAAACATATGGAGTTAAAAATGCATAATTAGTATACAATAAAAAAGTAAATATAATTAGAGCAGTAAGTACCCAAAAAAGAATGTCTTCGACAACTGTAATTATTTTTATTGAGTTTAACCCTCTTATGCCTCTATATATATCAAATAAAAAACCTGTTATAAGTCCTGCTATAACACTATACATAAGAAGATTAAACTGCATTGTCAAAGTTAACGGCATTTAGTATAACTCTCCAATTATTTAAACAACCTAGAAATTATACTTTCCTTGCTCTTCTTTACTTCTTTTCCATTGTAAACCATAGAATCAATGCTACCATTTATTATCACATCACCATTTTTAACATCTAGCTTATTCATCTTTAAATCTGAACCTTTAATACTTAGATTTCCCAAAACAGTTGTTAAATCTATTTTTTGACTATCAAAGCTTATAACCTCTATAACACCACTTAATATTAACTTCTGTCTATTTTCTAAAGATAAATTAGAATTTCTATCATTGAGCTTATTTTCATCTTTATTCTCCATAATAAATTCCCCCATATACTTTGTCTTATACAATATATGAAGATATATTTTAATTTATTCATTAGTAACCTTTTTATTTACCTTATAAGATTATAGATTTAAAGAGTAGCCTTTGATAAACACTTATCTAAGCTACTCTTTATCTTCTTGTCCTTCAATAATAACATACATTTCTTTTGCATCTTCTTTTCTTACATGTTCTTTAATATTAACTATTTTAGCTTTTAATATTCTATTTGCAAAAGTTATTTCTATTATGTCATCTTCTTTTATATCTGTAGATGGCTTTGCAACTTTTCCATTTATTGATACTCTTCCACTTTCACAAGCTTCTTTAGCTACAGTTCTTCTTTTTATTATTCTTGAAACCTTTAGATATTTATCTAATCTCATAATTGCTCCCTTGTTAAAAGAACCCGAGAAAACTCGGGTTCATATTTTTTCTATTTATTATTAACCTTATCTTTGAATTCTTTTCCTGGCTTAAATACTGGTACTGTTGTTGCTGGTATATTGATCACTTCTTTAGTTCTAGGATTTCTTCCTTCTCTAGCTGCTCTTTCTCTTGTTTCAAAAGTACCGAAGCCAACTAGTTGCACTTTTTCACCAGATTCTAATGCTTCTTCTACACTTTCAATAAAAGATTTTAAAGCTAATTCCGCATCTTTTTTAGTTAATTTACTTTTTTCAGCCATACTAGTTATTAATTCTGCTTTATTCACAATTACATCCTCCTCAAAATAAAGTTATAACATTTAATTGTCTAACTATTTCATATATGTACTAAATTACACCTCTTTATTATATAGCCAATGTGCCTAAACGTCTATATAAAAATAACTTATTAACACAGATACTGTTACTATAATAAATATTGTAATATAGTTCTTTTAATAATTATTCTTCAAAAACTAAATAAATCCTTTATTTTATTATACTTTTATTTAGTTTTTTTGCTTCTTCCCATAATATATCCATATCTTCTAAAGACATTTCATTTAGATTTAAATTTTTTTCCAATGCCTTATTTTCAATATATGAGAATCTTGAAATGAATTTATTAATTGTTGAGTTTAATGCTTCTTCTCCATCTACCCCTAAAAATCTAGCTACATTTACACACGAAAATAATAAATCACCAATTTCATTTTCTATATTTTCCTCATTCTCACTAATATATGCATCTTTTACTTCTTTTAATTCTTCTTTTACTTTTTCAAACGCAAAACTAACATCATCCCAATCAAATCCCACTCTTTTAGCCTTTTTTTGAACCTTATAAGCCCTCAAAAGAGATGGAAGTGATTTTGCTATTCCATTCATTTCTTCTGTTAATGTTTCGTATCCTTTTTCTGATTTCTTAAGTTCATCCCATTTTTCAAGTACATCTTTAGATGAATTAACATTCTTTAAGTTCTTAAATACATGAGGATGTCTATAAATCATTTTATCACAAATAGCCTTAACGACATCATTTATATTAAAATAACCATCTTCTTGGCCTATTGATGAATGAAACACTACTTGAAATAAAACATCACCTAATTCTTCAATTAAAGAATCATCATCTTCATTATTTATTGCATCTACTACTTCATAGCTCTCTTCTATCAATGAATTTTTTATTGATTCATGAGTTTGTTCTTTATCCCAAGGACAACCATTTTCGCCTCTAAGAACTTCTACAGTCTCTAATAAATCATAAAAATCTTTTTTGTTATTTAAATCTTTTGGTATATATACTGAAGTTAAGTAATCTATATCTTCTTGCATATCTAATTCATACAGTGGAATTTTTCTAATACTTTCTTCTCCAATTATCCCTGCTGCTCTTACATATACTATTTCAGTTTCATCATCATATTGTTGCAATAATCTTAGCTTTACTTCAGAAGCTATAAGTGGATTATATACTTGAGTAATTATAGTTCCAATTCTTTTATCTAATATTTGATTGTTTATATCAAAGGCATCTATTACTTTTAAACCTTCTATTGGATCTATTGCTAAACTTTCCATCATAGCATCAATAAAACTAACAGCTGGAATGACTTTATAATCTATATTTTCTTTTTTACATAGCTCCATTAAATTAAACACTGACTTTTCAGCTACTAGTGGATGTCCTGGTACAGCATATACTAATTCACCAGATTGCTTATATTTATTTATAATATCATTTGCTATATTGAAATAAACTTCATCAAAACTTTCTTCAGTATCATAGATATAGTCATAAGTTTTAAATTCAATATTATTTTCTGTTAAATAATCTACTGTTGGATGTTTTTCTGTTCTTAAGAAAATATTTTTACAATTTTTTAATTCTTCTATACATCCTATTGTTAGAGCTTCTTTAGCTCCTGGTCCTAATCCTACTATCTTAATCATTGGGAATCTCCTTTTTAGTTTCTTCTAAATCTACTTTTTATTTCTTCTATTTTAAATACTTTAAGTAACATTATTAATATTATATACACTATAATACCTAAAAATATAGATATTAAGCAAGATATACCATTACTTGTTGTACTTTTATAAATAAAATTATAGCTTATTAATACTAATATCATCATTAAAGTTGATGCATATGCTGGCTTTATTAATATTTCATATACATTAAGTTTAATTTTTAACTTCCACCTCATTGCTATTAAATTTAATATAGAAGATACTAAGTAAGCAGTTACACTAGCAATAACTGCACCATAAATATTAAATGCTTTTATAGGCACTAAAATCCATGTTAAAATTCCCTTTATAAAGCAACCTATAAATAAATTAATTACTGGTAATACATAATTGTCTGTTCCTTGTAAAATAGATGTTGTAGTTTGAGTTAAAATTATAAAAGGAATTGATAAAGATAGATATTTTAATATTTCTGCTCCTGCAAATCTTCCTGGGAATATAAATCTCATAATAGGTTCAGCTAAAAAAAATATTCCAAACATACAGGGTATAGCTATTACAGCAGACATTTTTATAGACATATTTATTTTTCTTTTTACTTCAACATGATTCTTAAGAATAAAATTTTCTGCAATAATAGGTATTAAAGATGTGCATAATGCCATTGATAAAGTTAATGGCACATTAACTATTACAGATGCTTTTCCTGTCAATTGAGCATATAAAACAGTGCTTTGCATATTAGTTAATCCTGCCTCTAATAACTTTTGTGGCACTACAATTGAATCTATAAGTCCCATTATACTTCCAACGGTTGCACCTAATGATATTGGAATTGCTATTCTTAATATATCGCTTAAAACATCTGGATTGGTTTTTATTTTTTTTATTCCATATTCTTTTTTAACTTTTTTGTATTTACTAAATAGATATATTCCAGCCATTATAGCACCTGCTGTTGCTCCAAAAGCAGCTCCACCAGCTGAATACTCTATTCCTCTAGGCAATAATATTACTGCCAAGCCTACGCCAAATATAATTCTCCCAATTTGCTCTATAAGTTGTGATGTAGCTGATGGTGACATATTCTGAAACCCCTGAAAGAAACCCCTAAAAACAGTTATAAATGAAATTATAACAGGTGCAAAAGAGATTCCAATAAGAGAGTAATATGCCTTAGAATCCCATTTTAAAAAACTAATAATAGGTTTTGCAAAGAAAAATAGTGCAAAAGTTGTGCCTGTCCCTAAAATAGCCATTAATATTGCTGATTCTTTCATAACCTCAAAAATTCCATTTATATCATCTATTGCATTATTTTCAGAAATCATTTTTGATATTGCTATAGGAACTCCTGATGCCATTGCTACAAAAAACATATATAAAGGATATGACATTTGATAATAGCCTATTCCTTCATCTCCAATTAACATTATTAAAGGCCATCTAAAGAATAATCCTAAGAATCTTGTTAGGATTCCTGCCATTCCAAGAATTAAACTTCCTTTTATTAAGGATTGTTTTTTCATAAAATACCTCCAAACTTCAAGTTATACTAATAATTTTTATTGTAAATTTGAAGGTATTATGACTTTTATTTTTATCAAATAGAAAATTATTTATGTAATCTCTATTGTTCCATTTGTTTTCCTAAAAATGTTGCAGCTGTTTCTGCCAATTTTAATTCTACTTCTCCTAATGTTTCTCCATCTTCCTTAGATAAAATAATTACTGTACCTATTGCATCTCCTTCTGCTAATATTGGAGAAATAACTTGATTTACATATTTGCTTTCATCATCGTCATTATGTAATGGAATAACAACATTTTGACTTTTATCTAACAATACTGTTTTTCTTCCATCCATAATGTCTTCTAATTCTGAGCTTATTTTTCTTTCTATGTAATCTTTCTTAGGTGCTCCACTAGCTGAAATAAATGCATCTTTATCTGCTATTAACACTATATGACCTATAGCTTGTTGTAAGCTTTCAGCATATTCTCTTGAGAAGTCAGTTAATTCTCCTATTGGAGAATATTTCTTTAATATTACTCCGCCTTCTCTATCTGTGAATATTTCAAGTGGATCCCCTTCTCTTATTCTTAAAGTTCTTCTTATTTCCTTTGGAATTACTACTCTTCCTAAATCATCAATTCTTCTAACAATGCCTGTTGCCTTCATTGGTTATTTAACCTCCTTTAAAACTTCAATAATTCTAATTGCAATATTATTATTTGACTTCTTAGAAATTTTATACACTTATAGTCAATTTTTATATAAGATATTATTTTTAGTATTAATAAGGAACAATGTGGTTATAAAGTACTTTATTGATTGGTTCAATTACTCCGCTTACTTTGCTTATGCATATATCACCATTCTGCTAAAACAAAGTCTTTCTTAAAAATAAAAAAATGCTTTTACAAGCAATTTTATTACTTGTAAAAGCATTTATAACTTAAAGTTTAAGTTTATAATTTTTTATCATTTATCTTTACACCAACATCTTTTTTCCACTCTTCTATCTTTTCATTAAATACATTACTTTGTTTAGTTTGTAATAATTGACCTCTGATATCTTCTTTAACATCTTCTAACGGTGTTGCTGTACCTTCTCCCTTATTAGCTACTAATATGTGAGATACTTCTGCACCAGTATCAGTTACTCCTGTTACCTTAATTATATGGTAACCAAATTGACTCTTTATAGGTTCTGAAATTTCTCCATCTTTTAAGTCTTTAAATCCATCCATAAATTCTTTAACATATTTAGTTGATGAATATTCTATAAATCCTAAAGAACCACCATTGTCCTTAGTGCCAGGGTCTTGTGATTTTTCCTTAGCCACTTCTGCAAAATCCGCTCCACCATTTAATTGACTTTTTATTTCATTAGCTTCTTGTAAAGATTTATCAAAATCAATTTCTCCTGGAGTTGAGAATTGAGTATCTTTGTTCTCATCATAATATTTTTGTATATCATCATCATTAACTTCTACATCCTTAACCATGTCTTGATATACATATCTTACTATTGCTTGATTCTTTTGATATTCTTTAAATTCGTCTTCAGTAAATCCATTTTGTTCTAAGAAAGTATTGTATTGTTCTTCTGTTTGATAAGCAGTTTTATAATAGTTTACTGCCTCATCTACTTGCTTATTTAATTCTTCATCGCTAGGTTTTAAATTTAATTCTGCTGATTTAGTTAATATCAATTTTTCATTAACTATAGCATTTAGATATTGTTTTTTTAATTCTTTTAATTGATCTTTTATGTCAGCATTACTTTCATAGTTTTCTCCATATTTTTGTTTTAGAGATTCCGTAATTGATTTTAAGTCTCTATCTAAATCGCCTTGGGTTATTTTTTCTTTTCCTACTGTTGCAAGAACTGTATTTTTTATAGCTTCTGGTGTCTTTTCAATCATTTTACAACCAACAATTGAAAATGCAAGTGTAGCTACTACTACAGACGCAACAATTTTCTTTATTTTATTCAAAATTTTTCCCTCACTTTTTTGTAAATTTTAGCCTAAAAAAATTCTAATATTAGTATAACAATATTATTTTCACAATTCAAACCGTTTATATTACTTTTTTATTAAAATGTTAATTGATTGTATAAGTCTTTAAATTTAAGATTCTAATTTTTCTAAAATTTCCTTTAAAACTTCTAATTTATCCTCTTTTTTTATATTTTGTGTTTTAAATGAAAAATATGGTTCAGTTCCAAATTTAAGAATTATATTTTCTTTATAATTCTCCATAAGTATTTTAAATAACTTCTTATATTCATCTTCACCACTTGCAAATCTAAATCTTATTTCTTTTGGCATTTCTTTTATCTCTTCAATAAATAACTTTTTAGCTATGCTTTTTATATAAGCTATATCCATTAAATTATGCACTGGCTCAGGTATTTTAGAATATCTATCCTCTAACTCTTCTTTTATATCATTATAGTCTTCTATATCTTCTATAGCAGCTATTTTCTTATATATTTCTATTTTTTGAATTTCATCTTCAATATAATTTTCAGATATAAATGCATCAATTTTTATTTCTACAGTAGTTTCAATAGGTTCTTTAGATATATCACCTTTAATTAGCTTAATAGTATCTTCAAGCATTCTACAATATAAATCGTAACCTACAGATGCCATATGACCATGTTGAGATGATCCCATAATATTTCCAGCGCCTCTTATTTCTAAGTCTCTCATGGCTATTTTAAATCCTGAACCTAATTCAGTAAAATCTTTTAATGCTTTAAGTCTTTTTTCTGCAACTTCAGTTAATACTTTATCCTTAGTATATAATAAATATGCATATGCAATTCTATTTGATCTACCGACTCTTCCTCTTAATTGGTACAGTTGCGATAACCCCATCTTATCAGAGTTATAAACTATTATTGTATTTACATTAGGGATATCTATTCCAGTTTCTATTATTGTAGTACAAACTAAAACATTAGATTCTTGATCCATAAATGAAATCATTTCTTTTTCTAATTGTCTTTCTGTCATTTGTCCATGTGTAACTGAAACCTTGCTCTCTGGAACTAATTCTTGGACATATCTAGCCATTTCATTTATATCTTCTACTCTATTATAAACAAAATAGACTTGACCACTCCTACCAATTTCTCTTAATATTGCATCTCTTATAAGTTGGTCATTTTGCTCCACAACATATGTTTGAACAGGATATCTTTCTTCTGGTGGAGTTTCTATTACAGATATATCTCTGGCACCAGTTAACGACATATGAAGTGTTCTAGGAATAGGTGTTGCACTTAATGTTAAAACATCTACATTTTTCTTTATATTTTTAATTTTTTCCTTTTGAGATACTCCAAATCGTTGTTCTTCATCTACTATGAGCAATCCTAAATCCTTAAATTGTATATCCTTTGATACTAATTTATGAGTACCAACTAAAATATCTACATTTCCCTCTTTTAATCTTTGTATTGTAGCCTTTTGTTCTTTAGCTGTCCTAAACCTACTTACCATATCTATTTTAATTGGGAAATCAGAAAATCTCTTTTTCATATTTTTATAATGTTGTTCAGCCAAGATAGTTGTTGGTACTAATAAAGCAACCTGTTTTCCATCCATAACTGCTTTAAAAGCAGCTCTTAATGCTACTTCCGTTTTTCCATATCCAACATCACCACAAAGCAATCTATCCATAACTTTATCAGATTCCATATCTTTCTTTATTTCTTCTAATGAAGTTAATTGATCTGGTGTTTCTTCAAATGGAAATTCATCTTCAAATTGTCTTTGCCATTGAGTATCTTTACTAAATTTATGACCTTTTATTGTAGATCTAGTGGCATATAACTTCACTAAATCTTCTGCAATATCATTGATTGATTTTCTAACTTTTGCCTTAGCCTTTTGCCATTCAGCTCCACCAAGTTTTGTAATTTTAGGTGATTTACCCTCACTACCAATGTATTTTTGAATTAAATCAAGTTGTTCTACTGGAACATATAATTTATCACCTTTGTCATATACAATATCTAGATAGTCTCTCTTATGACCAGATACATCTATCTGTTTTATTCCTTTATAGACTCCTATTCCATGATTTACATGGACTACATAATCCCCTGGCTTCAATTCATTAAAGCTTTTTATTTTAGATATACCCTTTTTCTTTTTATTCTTTGGTTTTAATTTTCTCTTTGCTTCACCAAATACTTCTTTATCTGATATAATGCATAATTTATATTCTGGATATTCAAATCCCTTTAATTGATTACCACACGTTATTACAACTTCTCCAAATTGTATTTCCTTTATCTTATCTTTATAAGAACTTTCAACACCTCTATCTCTTAAGGTATCTACAAGTCTTTCTCCTCTGACTTTAGTACCAGATAATATTACTGTTTTATATCCCTTTAATTTTTTGTCTAAGATGTCTTCTATTAGTATATCTAATTGACCTTGATAATTGCTTAACGTTGTTTGCTTTAACTCTATACTCGTGAAAGGTCTTAAAAATTTTTCTGTATTATTTAAAGTTTCAAAGAAAAGTATATTTGATTTCTCAAATTTATCTAATGTATCATGTTCATTAATTAATAACTTTTCTTGACCTGGAAGTATATCTCCTCTTTCAAGAAATGAAGTGAAATTTTCAGCAAACTCTAAATAAGATGATTCTAATTTACCTTTACATCGTTTAACATCATTCATTATAAATAAATAATTTTTAAAATAATCAAAAAAGCTTTCTACTTCTTCATAAAAATAAGGTAAATAACTATCTATAGTTTCAAATGTTAAATTTTCTTCAAGTGATTCTATATTAGATTTAACTACCTTTTCTAATTTTTCTATTCTTTCTTTTTCTTTATTATGTGAAGAAATTTTCTTAAATTCATTTAAAATTGATTCTTTTGCTTTATTCATTGACTCTTGAGATACTAATATTTCTTTTGCCGGAAACACTTTAAAAGATTTAACTTTATCTATGCTTCTTTGAGATTCTGAATTAAAAGTTCTAATAGATTCTATTTCATCTCCAAAAAGTTCAACTCTATAAGGATAAGTTGAACATGTTGGGAATATATCTAATATTCCTCCTCTTACAGAAAATTGTCCCTTTGATTCAACTATTTCTACTCTCTCATACCCACTTTCAATTAATTTTGAAGACATTTCATTAAAATTAATCTCAGCACCTTGTTTTATAGTCATACTATATTTAATAAATAGTTTATGCGGAGCATATGTTGCCATAAAAGAATCTATAGATGTTATTACTATTTTTTTATTTTTATTATTTAATATCTCATTTATTACATTTAATCTTGCCCATCTTAAATCACCTGATACAGCATCTATATTATAAAAAACCGTCTCTTTTACAGGAAAATAATATACTTCATTAGTATATAAAATTAAGTCTTCATAAAGATTCTTAGCTTCCATATCATTTTGAGTAACAATAACAATAGATTTTTCAATATTTTCAAATATTCCATCTATCATATAAGATTTTCCTGAATCTGATAACCCATATATACCTACTGGATAAGTTTTTTCATTAATAGATTGCAATATTTTTTTTAACTCAATACCAGTTTCTAAGGGCTCTAATAACCCTTTTAATCTCATCTTATACACCATCCTTAAATACTTTTATCAGCCTTAAATCCATTAAATTTGTTCATAGCTGAATTTACATCTTGTTTTATTATTTCTTCTACCGAATTTGTTGCTGCTTCAATACTTTCTTTTAATACTTCTTTTTCTTCTTTTGAGAATTTTCCTAAAACATAATCAACTAAATTAATGTTAGGTTGTCCAACACCCACTTTAATCCTTGGGAAAACATCCGTTGATAAATTTGCTATTATGCTCTTTATACCATTATGCCCGCCTGCACTGCCTTTTTCTCTTATTCTTAGTCTTCCTATATCTAAACTTATATCATCATATATTACTATAATATTTTCATTACTTATTTTATAAAAATTAGCTACTTCTCTTACGCTGTCCCCACTTAAATTCATATATGTGGTTGGTTTTAATAAAATAACCTTATTATTAGCTATAAATCCTTCACCATATACACCTTTAAATTTTTGCCTATTTATATCAATATTATACTCATTTGAAATGTTATCAATAACTTCAAATCCAATATTATGTCTTGTATTATCATATTTACTTCCTGGGTTTCCAAGTCCAACTATTAAAAACATATTTTTCTCCTTTGCATATCTTTTAATTATACTAATTTATCTTCTATTATACTAAATAATAATATATTTCATATATTTAATTATTTTGTTTGAAATTTATAGCCTTTTCTCCAAAGTGTAACTATTTTATAATTTTCATCTGGTTCAAACTTCTCTCTTAATCTTTTAATATGAACATCTATAGTTCTACAATCACTCTTATAATCATTTCCCCATATTTCATCTAATAATTCTTTTCTTGTAAAAACCTTATTAGGATTATTTATAAGAAAAACTAATAATTCAAATTCCTTTGGTGGTAAATTAATTATATTTCCTTTAAAAATAACTTCATAGGTACTTAAATTTATTGATAAATCAGATATAGATATTATATCTGTTTTATTATTTTCTATGCTACATCTTCTTATAATAGCTTTCATCCTAGCAACTAACTCTTCTACTTTAAATGGCTTTAAAATATAATCATCTGCACCTATATCAAATGCTAAAACCTTATCAAAAAGACAATCATTACTTGTAACTACTATAATAGGAATATTACTTTGTTTTCTTATCCATTTTAAAAAATCCATACCATTAAGATTTTTTGTAAGTAAATCTAACAAAATTATATTAGGGGCATATTTCAAAAATACACTTTTAGCATCATTTCCATCTAGCACTATTTTAGTTTTATAACCTGATAATTTTAAATAATTATCCATTAAATCATTGCTATATATATCGTTATTTATAATTAAAACCTTTCCAAAAGATTTATCCATAAAAAAATTACTCCTTTTTAGATTACTTACAAACAATATGAAATCTTGTTTAACATGTTAATAAACCTCCCATGATATGCTCATAGGAGGTTTTATTATATGTATACAAGATTATACTTCAAATAATTTACTTATTGGTTCATCATCGTATATTCTTTTAATAGCTTCTGCAAATAGTGGAGCAACAGAAAGAGCAGTAATCTTCATATTTTCCATTTCTACATCTACTGGAATAGTATTTAATAATACTAGTTCTTCAATTGCAGATTTATCTAACCTTTCACATGCTGGTCCTGATAAAACTCCATGCGTACAGCATGCATAAACATTTTTAGCACCTAATTCTTTAAGGGCATTAGCTGCATTTGATATAGTTCCTGCTGTATCTATCATATCATCAATTAATATACATCTTTTTCCTTCAACTTCGCCAATAATATTCATAATTTCTGAAACATTCGCTTTAGGTCTTCTTTTATCTATTATAGCTATTGGTGCATGAAGATTATCTGCGAATTTTCTTGCTCTTGTTACACTTCCTAGGTCTGGTGATACTACAACCACATCATCTTGTTCCGCTAATCCCTTTGATATAAAGTGCTTAGCTAATATAGGTGCTCCTAATAAATGATCAACTGGTATATTGAAATATCCTTGAATTTGCGATGCATGTAAATCCATAGTCAAAACTCTATGTGCTCCTGCTGCTGTTACTAAATCAGCAACTAGTTTTGCCGTAATTGGATCTCTAGCCTTCGCTTTTCTGTCTTGTCTTGCATATCCATAGTAAGGAATAACTGCTGTTATTCTACCTGCTGATGCTCTTTTAAAAGCATCTATCATTATTAATAATTCCATTAAATTATCATTAACAGGAGAACATGTTGATTGTACGATGAATACATCAGTACCTCTTACAGTTTCATTAATATCGACAGATATTTCTCCATCACTAAAAGTTGATACCTTTGATTTTCCTACTGGCACACCTAATATATCTGCTATATCTTGTGCTAATTTACAGTTTGAATTTCCAGTAAAAACTTTTATATTTCTTTCATGGCTTATCATAATATAAGAAGACCTCCTTAAAATTTTGGCTGATTTATAATTAAAATTATTTTTTTAATCCTTTTTTAGCTACCCATCCTTTAATATTTCTTTGCTTAGCTCTTGCTACTGCAAGGTCACCTTCTTGTACTTCCGATGTAATAGTTGAGCCAGCTGCTATGTAGGTATTATCCCCTACTTCTACTGGTGAAACTAAGTTTGTATTACATCCTATAAAGCTGTGATCCCCAATAATAGTTTTATATTTTTTCTTACCATCATAATTTACTACTACTGTACCACAACCAAAATTACATTCTTTACCTACTTCAGCATCGCCTATATAAGTTAAATGAGATACCTTTGTTCCATCTCCAATAGTAGATTTCTTTATTTCTACAAAGTCACCTATTCTTGCTTTTTCCCCAATTTTACTTTCAGGTCTTATATATGCAAATGGTCCAACAGTGGTATTATTGCCAATACTGCTGTCTAAAATTACAGAAGATTGAATATCTACTTCATTTTTTATAATACTATCCTTTATCCTTGAGTTTTGATATATTATACATCTTTCCCCTATAATAGTATTACCTTCAAAAATATTATTAGGATATATTATAGTATCCTTTCCTATTTCTACATCAATACCTATATATGTTGTTTTAGGATCTATTAATGTAACTCCATTTTCCATATGTTTTAAGTTTATTCTATCTTTAAGTATTTCTTCAGCTTGAGCTAATTGAGCTCTAGAGTTAACCCCTATAGTTTCCTCAAAATCAGTTACAACTGCTCCTATATTATGTCCTGCAGATTTTAATATTTCTATAACATCTGTAAGATAGTATTCACCTTGTTCGTTGTTATTGCTTAGTTTACTTAATGATTCATATAATAATTCTATATCAAAACAATATATAGCAGAGTTCATTTCATTAACTTTTAGTTCTTCTTCATTACAGTCTTTATGTTCTACAATTTTTAATACTTCATTACCACTTCTTATTATTCTTCCATAGCCTGTTGGATCATCAACAATGGCACTTAATATTGTAGCTGCATTTTTTTCTTCAATATGAGTATTAAATAAATTTTTAATAGTAGATTCCTTAATTAAGGGAGTATCTCCAGCAAAAACTGCAACTGTACCTTTTTTACCTCTTAAAAATTCTGATGCACATTGTACAGCATGACCTGTTCCTAACTGCTCTAATTGAAGTGAATAAGTCACATCCTTTTCTGCAGTTCTTTCTTTAACAAGTTCTGCTCCTTTTCCTATGATTATATTGGCATCTTGTATTCCAGCTTTTCTTATTGTATCTATAACATGATTAACCATTTCTTTTCCACATACTTTATGTAAAACTTTAGGTAAATCTGATTTTATTCTTTTTCCTTGTCCAGCCGCTAAAACTAAGGCACATTTATACATTGTTATCCCACCTCATTTACAAACATACTCTTAACAAAATATATTAATAATATGCTTTAAATTCATACTAATTAATTATATTTGAAACGAATTTTTATTTCAAGTTTTATATAATGCATCTTAAATTTGTACAAAAAATAAAAGGAAGCATTTATCTTCCTCTCATTTTTCCCAATTATTAAACTTTATTCTTCCACTTCTTGTTCTTCAATAGCTTTTTCGTAAGCGCTTAGAATTTCGTTTTGTATCTTTTCCCTTGAATCCATAACTATTGGATGAGCGATGTCTTTAAATTCTCCAGTTGGAGTTTTTCTACTAGGCATAGCTATAAATAACCCATTTTGGCCTTCAATAACTTTAATATCATGTACTACGAATTCGTTATCAAAAGTTACAGAAACTATTGCCTTCATTTTTCCTTCTGAAGAAATTTTTCTAATTCTCACATCTGTGATTTGCATTTTCGTACACCTCCAAGTTGCATTTAAAAATACTTATACTTAATTAAGTTCTCCGAAAATGTTTAAATCCCTTCTAAAATCATCTAAATATTAAGAAATTTGTTTTATTTATACGAATTGTTACAAAAATCTTTTTGAAGGTTGAATTTCCAAAATAGCTTCTTTATCAACAGCTTTTAATTCTACTATGGAAACATATTCATCAACTAACTTTTTATTGATCTCTTTATTATCAACTAATACACCTATTCCTACTAGTTCACTCTCAAATTCTGTTAATAAATCTTTAATTCCAAGAGCTGTTCCTCCAGCCTTCATAAAATCATCGATAAATATACATCTGCTCTTGGGTTTCATAGATTTTTTTGAAAGAGACATCTGTTGTAATCTGCCACTGCTTCCAGATACATAATTTATACTGACAGTAGTTCCTTCTGTAAATTGACTGTCTCTTCTTGCTATTACTAATTGTACTCCTAAATTTCTAGCTACTTCATAAGCTAAAGGAATTCCTTTTGTTTCAACAGTTATAACATAATCTACATTTTTTTCTTGAAAGCACGATGATAACATAACACCTGCAGTACTAATAATTTCTGGATTATACATCACATCAGTCATATATATTATGTTACCAGGTATTACTCTTCCATCATCCTTTAATTGATCACATAGCTTTAATGCAAAGTCTCTAGCTACATCATCTCCAATCATTGGAATATATTTAATTCCACCTGCAACTCCAGCAATTGTTTCTATTCTTCCCATTTTAAGTTTTTCTAAAAGTTCTCTCACTATAACTATATCTTCACTTATAGTGGATTTTGCTGCATTTAACAATTCTGAAAACTTATTTAAACCTATTATTTTATTTGAATTTTCTATTAAAATTTTTGTTATAGCAACCACTCGGTTGTTTCTGCTTAATTTTTCCATAAAAATCACCCACATCAATTATTCACGAATTATTTTTTGATTAATTATACTTAACATTCATATTTTATTCTAAATTTTACTCAATATCAATGGTTTTTAAATACAAAAGTTCTTAATTACAAAAATTCTTCACATATTTGAAAAAATAGCATAAAATATTTGAGTAATTGTTTTTTTTGTATTTCATTTATGGAAAAATGTATATAATTATAAATAAGTATCCAAATATCATTATAAAGTAATTTACGAGTATTGTTTAGGATATAATTAAATATAGAGGAGTTGATATTTTGTCTTTCGATTTTATAAAAGATAGAGATAAGAAAGTTCACTTTATTGGTATCGGTGGAATCAGTATGAGTGGTCTTGCTGCTGTTTTACTAAATAGTGGATATACAGTTTCAGGTTCAGATTTTAAGGAATCAGAAATACTAAAAAAATTAAGACTTTCTGGAGCTGATATTTACATAGGCCACAGTGAAAAAAACATAAAAGATGTTGATTTAGTAGTTTATACAGCTGCTATACCTGAAAATAATCCTGAACTTATTTATGCTAAAGAAAATAATATAGACTTAATGAATAGAGCAGAATTTTTAGGAAATATCATGAAGGGACATAAATATAATGTTGCTATTTCTGGTGCACATGGAAAAACAACTTGTACTTCTATGCTCTCTAATATAACTTTAAAAGCTAATTTAGATCCAACTATACTTGTTGGTGGAGAATTAGATGTTATTGGTGGTAATTTTAGAATAGGTAGTAGTGATTACTTTATAACAGAAGCTTGCGAATATAAACGTTCATTTTTAAGTTTTTTCCCTTATGTTGGAGTAATTTTAAATATAGATGCTGATCACTTAGACTACTATAAAGATATAGATGAAATCACTGAAACATTTGGACAATTTGCAGATTTAATTCCTAATGATGGTTATTTAATAGGCTATGTTGGTGACTCTAGGGTAAAAGAAATTTTATCTAAAGCTAAATGTAATACTTTAAGTTATGGATTTGAAAACGCTGATATAACTGCTAGAAATATAACTTTCAATGAAAAGGGTTGTGCTTCTTTTGATGTTTATAAACATAATGATAAATTATTTGATTTAACTTTAAGCAATCCTGGAGAACACAATATATTAAATGCACTTTCTTCAATTTGTGTATCACTTGTATTTAATCTTAATTATGATGATATAATATGTGGATTATCAGAATGTAAGGGTGCGCATAAAAGATTTGAATATAAGGGAGAAGTAAATGGTGTTACTGTTATAGATGATTATGCTCATCATCCAGTAGAAATAAAGGCAACTTTAAATACATCAAAGAAAATTCTTCATAACAAAACTTTCTGTGTATTCCAACCACATACTTATACAAGAACTAAAACATTGTTTGATGAATTCACAGATGCATTTTTTGATGCTGATGAAGTTGTTTTAATGGATATATACGCTGCTCGTGAAAAAGATACTGGATTAGTTTCTTCAAATGATTTAGGAGAAGCTTTAAGAGCTAAAGGCGTTAAATGTACAAATGTCCATTCTCATGATGAAGCATTAAAGTATGTAAATGAAAATGCTAAACCTAATGATTTACTTCTTACAGTTGGTGCTGGAGATGTTGTTATTGTTGGTGAAAAATACCTTAATCAAGGGAAATAATAATATTTAAGATTTTAATAAAAAAATGATAAATTAATTTTTTATTAGTTGAAAGTGGAGAGATGAGAGTTTTGGCTGAAAGCCATAGGCTTTCTAAAAAATATACGTTTAAATTTCAACTTGAAATTTATTCCTTAACTCTCCATTTTCAACTCTCAATTCTCAACTAAAATTCCATATTACATAATATACAATTAGAATTTCAAAACTTATACTACTCTCTATATAATCTTATATAACTGTAAGTTCTTTTGTTACTGAATTTAGTATTTCTGCACCATCTTTTGTTACTAATACTAAATCCTCTATTCTAACGCCTATGTCATTTTTTAAATATATTCCAGGTTCAATAGAGAATATCATTCCAGCTTTAACCTCTTCATGATTTATTGAGCTTACATCTCCCTTATCATGAGTTTCTAAACCTATACTATGACCTGTTCTATGAGTAAAGAATTCACCATATCCTTTATCATCTATATAGCTTCTTGCAGCAGAATCTATTTCTGAAAATTTTACACCATCTTTTACTTTTTTAATAGCATTTAAGTTTGCTTCTTTAACTATTTCATATATTTCTTTTTTATGGTCATTAGGTTCTTCTCCAAAGAATACAGTCCTAGTCATGTCAGAGCAATAATAATTATATATTCCTCCTATATCTAAAACTATAGTGTCACCTTTCTTTAGCTTTGTACTTCCACATTCACTATGAGGATCTGCTCCATTAGTATCAAATGCTACTATTGGTGTAAATGAAAATCCACTTGCACCCTCTTCTTCATATATTTCAGCAAGTAATCTTTGATAATATTTTTCTGTCATGCCTTCCTTAAGCTCTGATTGAAGTTTTAACATAACTCTATCATTTATTTGTGATGATTTTTTCATAAGTTCAATCTCTTCTGAGTCTTTAATCATTCTTAAGCTATCAATTATTGGAGATGAATTTACAAAGCCTTTTACTACGTTAAGCTCCATTAATCTTATCAAAAATTTAGCACTCCAATCTTTATCTATACCTAAAACTTTATCCTTTTCTAAAACTTTGCTTAATACTTCAACTGAATCATCACTATCTGTATACCAAATAATATCTACACCTAAGTCTTCTTCTATTGGAAAAAGCTTATTAACTATAAATTTATGATTTCCAGAAGAATTTATGTAAAGTGCAATCATTCTTTCTCCTGGCGAAATTCTTTTACCTACAAGATAATAAATTGATGCTGGTGATGTAACTATTATTTGTGAAAGTCCTTGTGACTCCATTTCTTTTATTACTTTTAAAACTCTATTATTTTTCATAAAATCAACCCCTTAACTTAGTAATTATTTTAATAAATTTTGTTTCTGCTTTTAATCTATGTTTTAGTAAAATTTATATATAATTAATCAAAATTGTACATAATTCAATATATAATCAAATATTTAAAACATAGCTTTTCTATATATTATTTGTATATAATAAATTAAAATATTCTATAAAATTTATTATATAACTTTGCATCTAAAAATAATATTATAATGATATAATATATTTAACAATTTTATATTTAAACATAAGGGGAGTTAGTTATGAAAATAGCAATAATTTCAGATATACACGGAAATATTTATTCACTTATTAGAGCATTACAAGATATAGACAATGAAAAAGTGGATTCAATTGTTTGTTTAGGCGATTTAGTTGGATATGGACCACATCCTAATGAAGTTATAGCAATGATTAAAAGAAGAAATATTCTTTGCATTCAAGGAAATTATGATAAATCTGTTATAGATAATGATTATACTTTTATAAGAGAAACTGCAATAAATAGTTTTTCTCTTCCTTGGACATACAATGAGCTTAGAGCACAAAATAGATATTTTTTAAGTAATTTACCATCATCTATTAGTATTAATATTCAAGGCAAAAAAATAATATTTGTTCATGGTAGTCCAAGCATACTTAATCAATATTTATTTGAAGACGCTGAAGATACTAAAAATATAATAGAAACTATGGAAGAAGATATTTTGGTTTGTGCACATACCCATATTCCTTCTATTAAAAGTTTTGGAGAAAAAATGTATATAAATTGTGGTAGTATTGGAAAACCTAAAATAGGTAGACCTAATCTTACTTATTGTTTGTTAGATATAAATGAGATTAGCGGGATTAAAGCGCAGATAAAAGAATTAGAATATGAGTACCCAAGAATCGTAAAAGATATGACTTTATTAAACTTTCCTTCAAAATTAATTAAAAGTTTTGAAAAAGGTTTAGAATAACTCTGTTGCATTTGTAAAAGAAATACTGTAAAATTATACACAATGTAATATTGTAATTACTTTGATGAGAAGAGTACGTTTAGAATATAGTCTTAGCGAGTAAGGGATGGTGTGAGCCTTATACGAAGTCTATTCCGAAGAACATCTCTGAGTTTCTAACCGAAAGTTTTTAATAATTAGTAGGCTTAGACGGGGGCAACCTCGTTAATAATCTAAGAGAAGTCATATAATTTTATATGTTATATGGCAAATTGGGTGGTACCACGAAATAATACTTTCGTCCCATACGGGGACGGGAGTTTTTTTTATACTTTTTTATATTTTATAAAATAAATATTAACTCATTATTATATGTTAATCATATAGATAAATTAAATATTTAATGAATTAAATTATGGAGGTCATGTAAATGAAAAATACAGTTTTAATTAAAAAAATTTATAGAGAAACTGATCAATTTCTTTCAAAGGAAGTAATGATATCAGGTTGGATAAGAACTTTAAGAGCATCTAATGCTTTTGGTTTCATTGAAATAAATGATGGTTCTTTCTTTAAAAATATCCAAGTAGTTTTTGATGACAAATTAGGTAACTTTAAAGAAATTTCAAAATTACCAATAAGCTCTTCAATCTCAGTTGTTGGTACATTAGTTGCTACACCAGATGCTAAGCAACCATTTGAAATTCAAGCTAAAGAAATAGTTATTGAAGGAATGTCAAATTCTGATTACCCACTTCAAAAGAAAAGACATACTTTTGAATACTTAAGATCAATTGCACATTTAAGACCAAGAAGTAACGCATTCTCAGCAACATTTAGAGTACGTTCAGTTGCTGCCTTTGCAATACATAAATTCTTCCAAGAACAAGGTTTTGTATATACTCATACTCCAATAATTACAGGTAGTGACTGTGAAGGTGCTGGAGAAATGTTTAGAGTAACTACTCTTGACCCTAAAGCTCCTGAATTAACTAAAGAAGGAGATATTGATTATACTAAAGACTTCTTTGGTAAAGAAACTAACCTTACTGTTTCTGGTCAATTAAATGCCGAATGTTTTGCATTAGCATTTAGAAATATATATACATTTGGACCTACATTCAGAGCTGAAAATTCTAACACTACAAGACATGCAGCTGAATTCTGGATGATAGAACCTGAAATAGCCTTTGCTGATTTACAAGATGATATGGAACTTGCAGAAGCAATGCTTAAATACGTTATAAAATATGTTATGGATGAATGTCCAGAAGAATTACAATTCTTCAATTCATTTGTTGATAAAGGATTACTAGAAAGATTAAATCATGTTGTTTCATCAGATTTTGCTAAAGTTACATACACAGAAGCTGTTGAAATCTTAGAAAAATGTGATAAAGAATTCGATTATGACGTATCTTGGGGTATCGATTTACAAACTGAACATGAAAGATATCTTACAGAAGAACACTTTAAAAAGCCACTATTTGTAACAGATTATCCTAAAGAAATTAAAGCATTCTACATGAGAATGAATGAAGATAACAAAACTGTTGCTGCAACTGATCTTTTAGTACCAGGTATCGGAGAAATCATTGGTGGTAGCCAAAGAGAAGAAAGACTTGATAAATTAGAAGCTAGAATGGCTGAATTAGGTCTTAAGAAAGAAGATTACTGGTGGTACTTAGAATTAAGAAAATATGGAGAAACTAAACATGCTGGATTTGGTTTAGGATTTGAAAGATTAATCATGTACATCACTGGTATGACAAATATCAGAGACGTAATACCATTCCCTAGAACTCCTGGAACATCTGAATTCTAGAATTTTAATAAGAAAAGCATTTGAAGTTAAATCTTCAAATGCTTTTTTTATTATTACACATATTAATTTTAAATTTTTCTAATCAAATAATTTTTTTAATTATTTCAATGCCTATTTATATCTCATACATTCATATTGAAACAATTTATATTTCCACAATTGAAATTATAGTTCCTCTTGATTTAACTCTACAATTAACTTTTCTTTTCCAATTTTACATACATCCGGAATAATACAAAACACTGTTAATATAATTGAGCCTATACAAATTAATATCAATGTAGTATAGTCTGGAACTATAAATGTAGTTCCTCCCTCAAATATTGATACTATAAACGATCCAATGGTTCCAATTGTTAATCCTAATATATCGCCAAGTAACAAGAAAACTATTGATTGAGTTATTATCATTTTGCTTAAGTCCTTTTGTTTAAATTTCATACATCTTAAAAGAGCATATTCTTTTCTATTAGAATTTATATTATTTTTAATTGAAGTAATTATTCCAAATATCATTGAGCAATAGAGAATTACTAAACCTAATTTAAAATATTTCCATCGTTCTTCTATAGCTTTATTAGTTTCTGTTAATACATTTTCTAAGGTAGCCCACTTTATTCCTTGATATTCTTGCCTTTTTTCATTTAATAATGTATCTATATTTTTATTAGTTGTATCTATATACATTTTATTTAGACTACCTGAAATATCATTAACTAACTTTGTATTTGACATGTCAATTAATACAGACTGGCGATTCATTAAATTATCATCTTCTATACTACTCACTTCTAAGTTATATTCATACACTTGATCTTTAGTACCTTCCTTAATAGTAATCATATTTTCATATTCATTTTTAAACGTAGGGTTAATAAATTTAAGTTTTTCGCCCACCACAATATTATTTTCTTTAGCATATTCTTCACTTACAACAACCTTATTTTTCCCATCACCATCAAATTTTTTTATTAACCCTTGTTTTTCCATTTCTTCTAAATTACCTAAAGAAAATGTAATGTTTCCTTTACTATCATTTCTTACAATAGCTGTTGTCCCGCCTTCTGTCATAACAGATGCCACTGTATCATCAATTTCATTTACATCATTTAGAAGCTTAAGAGTTGTCTCATAGTTAAGATTATCATCACATGTTAGTACAATATCAGTTAAATACTCTTTTCTATAATACTGTTCACTGTTCAATGTAATTAATTTTACAAAACTTCCTCCAATACTTGTTATGACTATCATTGTGGTTATAGCCAAGATTAATATAGAATTCTTCTTAACTTGAGGTATTAGCATCTTCATTGAAACTTCTCCACTTCTTCCAATGATCAACTTTAGTGGTTTAATTAATAAACTGAAAATTTTATTTATATATAACATTACAAATAAGAAAGAGCTTAAGTATATACATAAAAATCCTCCTATTGCATCTAATAAAGCTTTTGTGTCTGGTGTGATTATACACAATAAAATTATTAAGATTCCAGTAATCAAACTTCCTATCATGGTATATTTCATTAATTTTTTATGCTTAAATTCCACATTGTCATTTTTAGACATCGCTTTTAATGGTAATATTCTAGTAGTTTTAAATACAGGAATTAGTAAAACAATTTGAATTATTAAAAATCCAATTAAAGCAATCTTTAGTATTGGCAAAAAATAATATTCAAAGGTAGTTAAAAATAATTTACATGTTAAAAATGATAATATTGTTCCACTAAGGACTCCTGTAATATTAATCATCATTGTCTGCATTAATACTGTAATAAAAACTTGAAATGACGAACCTCCTATTGCCTTTATTACTGAAAAATCTTTAGTATATTTATATATATATCCTTGAAGATTAGATACTATAAATATTCCACACATGATAAATACTAAACTCCCTAAAAATCCAATGAAATATCGCATAGTATTAATATTCTCATTTAAGTTCTTATCTTCTTGAAATACTTCAACTCTCAAATCTTTATCTAAATTTATTAATTCCTTAGATACTTTAGATATATCATCATTATTTTGTACCTTAACCATCATATAATTAGCTTCTTCCAAAAAGCCTAATATTTCCTTCAATGATTTTCTATTCATGATTGCCATGTTTATAGAATTAGAACTATATGTTTTATCATTGAAAATTTCTATAACCTTATTTTCATTACCATTAACTAATACATTATCTCCCTCATTAACCTTTAAGCTATCAGCTAACTGTTTATTAATAATTATTGTATTTTCTTCAACATCACTATTATATTTATATTTACTTTTACTTAACTCATCATTTTCTACACCTACTGTGTAAGTATCAATTCCATTAATCTTAATCTTTACACCATCTACAATAACTGGTGATATTTTATCTATTCCTTCTAAAGAAGAAGTTTCCTCTAAAAAGTCTTTGGTAATTCTTTTTGAACTATCAATCTCATAACCGCATTGTATTTCAAAAGCTCCAAATTTTTCAAGAGTTTCTTTCTTTAAGTTATTTTCTGAATTTATTGAGAAATTCATAAGTGATGTTATTAATAGAATTGATAAAGCTATTGCAATTATAGATGAAATTGTAATAGCTTTATTAGATATAAAGAATCTTTTTGATAAATCTCTTAAATTCTTAATCATGCTTACTAATAACTCCTTTAAATTTCTCTAATATGATATCAATACTTTCCTTATTATTTTCTTTATTTTCATATTCATCTACAATTTGTCCATCATTAAAAAATAATACTATATCTGCATAACTTGCTACCATAGGATCATGGGTTACAATTATAATACTTTGATTTAACTTTTCTCTCATCATCTTAAATATATTAAGCACTTCTAACGAAGTATTATAATCAAGATTACCTGTAGGTTCATCTGCAAGTAATAGATTAGGTTCTGTAATCGTAGCCCTTGCCACGGCCACCCTTTGTTGCTGTCCTCCTGAAAGTGCTGAAGGTCTATGTTTTTTCCATCTGGTTAGACCAACTAAATCTAATTCTTGCTCAACTTTCTTTTTTATTTCTTTAGACTCTACGCCCTGTAAAATTAATGGCAGAGCTACATTTTCTTCAACACTTAAATCCCTCAATAAATTAAATGACTGAAAAATAAATCCTATATTTTCACTTCTATATTCAGTTGCAAAAGGTTCTATGTGATAGTCTTGTTGCAATTTTCCATTGATATACACCTTACCTGAATCTGGTGAATCTAGTGCTCCAAGTATATTTAGAAGTGTGCTTTTTCCTGATCCACTGCTCCCCATAATTGCAAGTAATTCCCCTTTATTTAGAGAAAAACTAACATCTTTTAAAGCCCATATTTTATTTATCTTTATCCCATACGATTTTGAAATCTTTTCAACTCTTAATACTTCCATACCATATCCCCTATCTATAATAACTCGCTTGAGCTTCATACATATTTTTATATTCACCATTATTATTTATTAATTCTTTATGTGAACCTTTTTCAATAATTTTCCCATCTTTCATTACTATAATTATATAAGTAGTAAACCAATAAAAAATTTAAAATAAGTCCTGACTTCATAAACTTAAATGTAAAATCATCAAGATAAATTATGTAATTATATCCATAATAACATATAATTGTTTTTTGATTTATGATACCATTTAATATTAAATAATACAATTATATGAAATAGTTAATATGCTAAAATTTATAATTATACATTTTTAGGGATCATATAATTTATTTTTCAATTGCAATTACAAATTTAAAATATAGAATTTAATTAGAGTTTGTATTAATCAGATAAAGAGAACAACAACAATGGATTTCAACCTATGATTAAGATTAAATTATTTACAATTCGAAGCCAATGCATTGGATGAAAATAAAGAAATGATTACTCGATTTGAAGAGCAACAAAATAAACATTTTAATTCTTATATAGATAAATTCTACAATGAAATTAAATCTATAAATAAAAAAGTAAATATTACAGTATTCTCATCTACAAAGTGCCAAGAGGCTACAACTAATACTCTTTTTTTATACTGTTTCTATATCAAATAATAAATATGTTACAAAAATCATCTAATACAATTATTAATTATAGTTAATACATAATTAACTTTATAAATACAAATTATATTAAATAATACAAAATATATAAAATAATTTAAAATATTATTTAATAAGTATTGTCAATTAATAATATTTGTTTTATAATAAAAACATGAAATACAGAGAGATAGGAGCGAAGCAATATGAGTAATAAAGAAAATTTAAACAAAAAAAATGAATGTAATTGTACAGATAAATATGAAGTAACTTTTGAAGAAGAAAAGGTTAAAGTAGATCCATCAAAGCCATGTGATTCAAGTAATCCAGATTATCCATGGGTTTCATGTGGTATAGATAAAAAAACTAAAGATAGTGAAGAAAAATAACTACTTTTTTAAAATTTTTTATTTAAGAAAATAAAGATAAAAATGAACCTATATTAAACTACAGGTTCATTTTTTATATGTTTTAATAATTATTTTATAGCCCCTTTAGTAACTCCATCGATAATACCTTTTTGTGCTACTAAGTAGAATAATAATATAGGTATTAACGCTAATAAGTATGATGCAAATGCTAAATTATAGTCTGTTCCAAATTGTGATTGGAATATAAATTGAACTAAAGGAATAGTTGCAAAGTCCGGGTTACTTAATATTACAAGTGGTAACATAACATCATTCCAACACCATAATGCTGTTAAAATTGCTACTGTTGCATGTATTGGTTTTAACATTGGAAATATTATTTTAAAAAATACTTGCCAAGTACTTGCTCCATCTATCAATGCTGCTTCTTCTAATTCTATTGGTATAGATTTTAGAAAACCTACATATAAAAATACATTAGAAGATAGTCCATACACTGTATATAAAAGAAGTAATCCAATTATATTATCCATATTCCAAACACTAACTTGCTTTACAAGTGGAAGCATTATAATTGGGAATGGTACAAACATAGCACTTAAAAAATAATAGTACATCGCTTTATATGTTTTTTTATGCATATTTCTTGCTATTGCATAACCAACCATTGAATTAGTGATAAGTGTTAGTATAACAGTTGTTATTGTAATAGTTAAACTGTTTTTTAATGCATTAAAGAAATTAGTCATTTCTATAGCTTTAGTAAAGTTTTCAAAATGAAACACTTTTGGTAATGAAAAGATTCCGTTCATCATATCTTGTGGTGATTTCAATGCTATAAGTACTGTTATTAATAATGGAAAAAGTACAGTTATAGTTCCTAAAATCATTAGTATTGTTACAAACCAATTTGTTTTCTCATCTTTATTTACTTTAGATTCTTTATTTTTTCTTGATTTATTAGCTACTGCGAACATTATAATTGCATCTCCCTTCTTTCAAGGATTCTTAGTTGTAATAATGATATTGCTACTACTACTATGAAATAAATAACTGAGTTTGCTGATTGGTATCCAAATTGACTACCATCAAAACCAGCTTTGTATATTAATACAGCTATAGATTCTGTTGATCCTGAAGGACCACCACCAGTAAGTGATATAATTTGATCGAATACATTTAAGAAATTTTTCATTGCAAGCACCATATTTATAGTGAAAAATGGAGCTAGTAAAGGAAACGTTATCTTTTTGAATTGTACCCATTTATTCGCACCATCAATTGCACTTGCTTCATATACATCTTCTGAAATAGTTTGAAGTCCAGAAATATATATTATTGTGTTAAATGCAATAGCTTGCCAAGATGCTACTATAACAACCCCAAGCCATGCCAAATTAGGATTTCCGAGTATGCTTTTACTTAAAACTTCGCTTCCTATCGCTTGTCCTGCACTTGTTAGTATAAATGTAAATATATAATTGAATATATATCCAACTATTAATCCACCTAAAATATTAGGAATGAAATAAATGCCTCTTAAAGTACTTTTGAATTTTATTTTAGAATTTAATCCTACTGCTAAAATTAAGCTTATTACATTTACTATAATTGTTGAAAGTAAAGCAAATTTAAATGTAAACATATATGAATTAATTATTCTTTCATCTGAGAATATACTTATATAATTATTTATACCTACAAATTTAAAAGTTCCAAATCCTCTCCAGTTTGTAAAACTATAAGATATACCTTTTAGTAAAGGTAATGTATGAAAAATAAAAAATAGAATTACTGCTGGTATTGACATTAATAAGAACACTCTTCTTTTCTCTTTCATGCTCGTTCACCCCTATAACTTATTTTATTGCTGTGATCTATTCCATCTGTCATCTAAACTATTTAAAAGCTTTTCTATATCCTTATCAAATAAATAAGCTTGAGCTAAATCTCCAACTTGCATTGATGCTGGATAATGGTGATCAGGAAAATCTAAAACCATTCCATTTTTAAAATATGGATTCAAATCTTCTACAGTTTTATCTTGTTGATATATATTATTAATTGCTGGAATTGCAAACTGCTCTTTTGCATATAGTTCTACATTCTCATTCTTAGTCATAAAATCTAAAAATTTAATTGCCGCTTCTTTATGCTTAGAATCCTTAGGTACTGCAAATAGTAAATCGATACCTGAAACAACACTGTTCTTGCTTGCATCATTATTTGTTGGCAATACAAACATTCCTAAATTCATATCTGGATTTATCTTTAAGATTTCTGGAATAACCCAATTTCCTTGTATCATCATTGCTGCATTTCCTTGAGCAAAAGATACATTTCCATCATTGTATCCGATTCCAAAATTATCATTGTGACCATATTCTATTAACTTTTCCATCTTTTCAGCTATTGGTTTATATTCATCTCTAAATGTAACTTCATTTTTTCTACGTTCAATAAAAAAGTCTTCAGATTGAGTATTAGCTGTTATAGCATTCCAAGCTGGCATGGCAGTCCATGCATCCTTTAATGTAAAGTAAAATGGTGTAGTTCCTGCTTCTTTTATCTTTTCAGCAGTATCTATAAATTCATCCCATGTAGTTGGAACTTTTAATTTTAATTTTTCAAAAATATCTTTATTGTAAACTACGCCTCCAGCATTACATGCATAAGGTATTCCACATAAAGTGTCACTAGGTTCAAACTCTAAGCTTTTTAAAACATTAACGTAAGCAGGTTGTATTCTATCTATAATATTTTTTTGACTAGATAAATCTTCTAAAATGCCTGCATCTACAAAGTCTCCATAATTCATCTCCCCAGCTATTGTTAATATATCTGGAACATCATTCTTTACTAATCTTGTTTTTAATACTGTCATAGCTTGAGCTGGTGAACTAATAATTACATCTATATCAGGATTTTCTTTTTCAAATTTTTCTTCAAAATTTTTAAATGTGTTTATTGCTTCTGCTTTACTTAAAAAAACTTCTACTTGTTCTTTTCCATCTGCATTTTTAATATCATTGCTTTTACAACCAGTTAAAAGTGATGTAGAAAAAATACAAATTGTTAAGCAACTAATAAGAATTTTTGCAATCTTCATTATGCCAACTACTTTTCTATAGTACTTAATACTCATAGAAAAATAGTATTCACCTCCTATTATTTATAATCTTTGTTGACTATATATCTTGTTTCAGGAATCGTTCCCAAAACAAGATATATCATTATTAAATAAGATATGCTCTACATTCGTAAGGTCTTAAGCTTATATTCTCTAATGTTTCTTCTTTACATTCATCATAGTTTGCTATAAGAAGTTTTTTGTATTTTGATTTTATATTATTAGGTAATTTAAATTCTGAAGTATTGCTAGAGAAATTACATATTACTAATAATTGTTCTTCATTTAATGTTCTTACATATGCATATATCTCTTCACTATCATCTAAAATTAAATCGTAATTTCCATAAACAATAATTTCATTATCTTTTCTTATTTTTATAAGCTCTTTATAATAATTAAAAATAGAATCTTTACTATCTACCTGACTTTCAGCATTTATTTTATTGTAGTTAGGGTTAACCTTAATCCAAGGAATACCTGTTGTAAATCCTGCATTTATACTGCTATCCCATTGCATAGGTGTACGTGCATTATCTCTGCCTCTATCATAAATTCCTTCCATCATTTCATCATGCGATCTTCCTTTTTTAACAACAAGATCATTGTATGCATTTATAATTTCTATATCTTTATAATCATTTAAATCATCAAATGCAACATTAGTCATACCAATTTCTTCACCTTGATAAATATAAGGAGTTCCTTTCATCATATGAAGACATGTAGCTAACATCTTAGCTGATTCTTTCCAATATTTCTTATCATCCCCAAATCTTGAAACTACCCTTGGTTGATCGTGATTATTCCAATATAAGCTGTTCCAGCCTGAATCTTCTAACCCTTTTTGCCATTTAGTCATTATTTTCTTTAAATCTGTTAACTTAAATGAATTCTTATGCCATTTTCCATACTTTCCATTACCTAAGTCTGTATGTTCAAATTGAAATACCATATTAAGTTCGTTTCTGTCTTCCCCAGTATATAACTTAGCTTCTTCAATACTTACACCTGGCATTTCTCCAACTGTTATTAAATTTTTACCTCTTAAAACCTTTTCATTCATTTCTTCTAAAAACTCATGTATTCTTGGTCCATTCATTGAATACTTACTAAAATCTCCATTTACACCATCAGGGAACTCTTGATTTTTAGAAATAAAATTAATAACATCCATTCTAAATCCATCTATTCCCTTATCTAACCACCATTGCATCATAGAATAAACATCATTTCTTAATTCACTATTTTCCCAGTTTAAATCTGGTTGTTTTTTAGAGAATAAATGCAAGTAATACATATCTGTTTCTTCATCATATTGCCATGCTGGACCGCTAAAACAAGATGTCCAATTGTTTGGTGGTTGACCATCTTTACCTTTTTTCCATACATAATAATCTCTATACTTGCTAGTTTCTGATTTTCTGCTTTCTACAAACCATTGATGTTCATCTGATGTATGATTTACAACTAAATCCATCATTATTTTAATTCCTTTTTCATGAGCTGATTTAAGTAACTCATCAAAGTCATTCATAGTACCAAATTCAGTCATTATATCTTTATAATCACTTATATCATATCCATTGTCATCATTAGGTGATTTATATACAGGTGAAAGCCAAATTACATCTATACCTAATTCTTTTAAGTAATCTAACTTTTCTATAATTCCTCTTATATCCCCAATTCCATCTCCATTACTATCCTTAAAACTTCTTGGATAAATTTGATATACTACACTTTCTCTCCACCAATTCTTTTTCATAAAAACTCCTCCTTTTTATTTTATAAATAAATACTATGTTTTAAATATATGTTTATATCTGTATTAGATAAAGTGACATATATAAACATTCTACTAAAACATGATCTAAATAAATTATGTATTAGGTTAACCGATTACGTAACCTTGAAAAATAAAATGGTTTATTTAAACCATTTTACAGTTTCCCTTTCGACAATATTATGATCCATAATTATTTGATTTTTAGAACCGTTTCCATTTAACATATTTAAAATTTCATTAAATGCCTTACAGCCCATTTCATATAATGGTTGTGATAATGTTGTTAATGGTGGTATTGACATTATAGCCACCTTGGTATTATCATATCCTACAATTGATAAATCATCTGGTACTCTGATATTTTTTCTATAGGCAACATTTAAAACGCCCACTGCCATATCATCACTAGCTACAAATATAGCTGTAAATTCTTTTTTTCTTTCTAATAAAGTATTCATACATTCAATTCCACTTTTATAAGAGAAATCTCCATATGTAACTAAGTCATTATCTATATTTATTCCATAATCTGAAAGTGCCTTCATATATCCTTGTACTCTAGGTAATCCTGCTATTGTATCTTCTTTAGTTCCACTTATCATAGCAATTTTCCTATGACCTCTATCTAATAGATACTTAGTTGCAGTATAAGCAGCTGATAAATCATCTACTTTTATATGAGGCATATCATATTTAGGTGATGTTGTAGATATAAGTATATATGGAATATTAATTTTTTTTAAAGCCTTGTAATATTCATCTTCTATTTTTATACTTACAATGATGACAGCATCTAATTGTCTTTCCTCTAAAATTCTTAAATACTCTAAAGTTCTAATTCCTTCTGAACCAGCATTACAAAGTATAACACTATAGTTATTATCATGTGCTGTATCCTCTATTCCTCCAATGATTTCACCATCAAAGCTTGTAGATACATCCGGTATAATTACACCTATAGTTCTTGTTGTATTCGTTGATAATGATCTTGCAATGGCATTTCTTTTATAGCCAATTTCATCAACTACTTTAAGAACTCTAATTTTGGTCTCTTCAGAATATCCTCCTAGATTATTTAAAACTCTTGATACTGTAGCTACGGATACTTTAGATAAATTTGCTACATCTTTTATTGTTGATGCCATCTTAATCCCCTTTTTTTCCTTAAGTTAATCGATTACTCAAATATACAATACCATATTTTTATACATATATCAATAAAGTAAAATACAAAAAAAAATTTCTTTTTTATCTCCAGTCAGCAACTTTATTTTTTCCTTAATTTGTTCCTTTGTTAAGTGAGTAGTAGCTCTTTCCTTAAGCTTTGCAAGTTACATAGCTTGAACTTGTTGTTTTTTTAGTTCTTGTTCTTGTTGCTTTTCAATTTTTTTCTTGTTTCTTTAATTCTTTTACTTCTTGTTTTTTGGCTTTTTCTTGTTGTTTTATTACTTTTGCTTCTTGCTTTACTATCTTCTTTGGAGAATTTTTAACACCTTTTTCAGCAGCAAAAGCTGGAACAGAACTTACCATAGTCATTATAGCTAAAATAGCAATTATCTTTTTAGTTATCATAAGTAAAAAAATCTGTAACTAATTAGTTACAGATTTTTAATATGTACTTAATAAAAACTATTTATAAAATAGGAGTTAGTTTTAATATTGTAATTTCATGTACTTCTAAATCAACAGTAAGCGTCAATTCACCTTGGATAGTTCTTTCCCCAAAATCCATTTTAGGAATAGATATATTTTTTAAATATTTTTCATATTCTAATGTTAAATTTTCTCCCCCTGAATTAATCCAATTATCAAAAGCAGAGCCGAAGTTTCTATTAACTCTTTCTCTTACTATAGAGTATTTTCCAAAGATATTGTTAAGGACTATTTTAAAAAATTTACTTTTTTCATTTGTAAATACACTATATCTATTTTTTAAATTTATATGAGATGTATTAAAACTTTTATATAATTGATCGTATTCTTGAAAATTATGAATTAAAATTTGAAAATTTTCATGATTATCTTTTGTAATAATCATATTCTCATCTTTATAAAGAATAATAGACTCTAAATCATTTAAAAACTTAAAAGCATAGTAAGCTGGCTTTTTTATTCCTTCCACTGTTATCAATCCGAATCCACCATGAAAAGTATCAGAAGATAAGATATGTTCATCAAATATATCTGATAGTGTCCAATAACTCATAACATCTACGTATCCAATACAGTCAATTACATTTTTAACAATAAAAGATCCCATAAAAGCTGTATCATGCAATAAATCTCTTGGATCTGAAGACGAATTCCATTCAGTTATTATACAGTTACTCTTTTTAATGCATTTAGAATTTCTAACTGTTTCATGAATTTTCTCTACACTTTTTAAAATATAGCTAGATTCTGCATAACAATACCTTCCTTTTCTATCAGCATTCCAATGTTCAAAATAAGTTTCATCTATATTCCATTGAATAGGATATAGATGATATGTAAAATTATCAAGAATAATATTATTTTTTTCTAAGAAATCAAAGGCATTTTTTGTCCAATCAGTATCTAAAACGGACCAACTAGTGCCACTAAATCCACTAACCTTAAGATTTAAATTTACATTTTTTATAGAAATATATGTTGCTTTAAAAAATTCAAGATATTCTTCTTGTGATTTGTGCCAATAGTATCCATCTAAATGTGGTTCATTCCAGATTTCAAAATCCCAAGTTTCTACTTTCTTTTTACCATAACGATTAACAAGATGTTTAACAAATGATTCTACTAAATATGTCCAATGTTCTAAATTTTTAGGAGCAGATGTGTTTGCATTCCAATGATATATACTTTCACTACCAGAGGCTAAATCTTTAGGCATAAAACCAATTTCAATAAAAGGTATAATATCATTGGAAACAAAAAAATCAAAAATAAGATTAATATAACGGAAATTTAGCTGAGGATTTCCATCCTTTAATGAAAAAACCATTAGATTATCTGAAAATATTCCATGAAATCTTACACGATTAAATCCCACTTCACTTTTTGCAGCAATAAGTTGGTCCTGTATATTTACATTTAGAAAATCGCTAGCACGTCCAATTCCTATCATTTTTGTTAAATTTGATGGATATTGTCCATTTTCTTCGTCTGTATTTACTGTAATCATTTTACAATCTGAAGCTGGTATATTTTGAGGTATTTCTATTATATTTTCTTTATCATATTCAAAAAGTTGATTAAAAGGATTTGTTGAAATTAAGTTAATATAGTTAAATAAAGCAGATGAAACAACATTCTTTTCTAATAATACATCCTGTTTATTATTTTTGCGAAAATCTTTAGGAGAAATTTCAAAGTATTTTTTAAAACGTTCATTAAATGTGCTAATAGAATTAAATCCTCTTTCAAAAGCTATATCACTAATTTTTTTATTAGTAAGAACAAGATCAGAACAGGCAAGTTGCAATCTATAAATAGTTACATATGTCATAATATTGATACCTGTTTCTTTCTTGAAAAGCTTAGATAAATATGCTGGACTCATATTAAACTCTTTTGCAATATCATTCAAAGAAAAACACTTAGAAATATTATCATTAATATATAGTATAAAATCTAAAGTTTTCCCTTGAGATGATAATACTTTCTTATCTTTATTATTTATAGAAAAACGTTGCTTTAATATATTTAATATTTCTAAAATTGTTATCTTTCTCAAAAGATCAATATTATCATTCTTTTTAATATCTAATAAAGCTAGCTTAGAAAGATACTTTTTAAGCAAAAACAGATCATTTGAATTAGTATTTTCTAAGACACTAAAAACCATCGTATCTAAATCTTTAATTTCACTTTTTAGCAAAGTTTCTTTTATTTGAAGAGTATAAACAATATTTTTTTCAGATATAGCCTTAGCAGAATGCCTATAAAAACTGTTTACAATGTAAATTTCATCTTTATGAAGTTCCACAATTTCATTTTCTACATTTAATTCAATAGATCCATCAAGAACTAAAATAATCTCTAAAAAATCATGCCAATGATAAGGGACTATTTTTAAATTGTGAATAAAAACTTTATATGGAATTTTGTGGTGTGTTGGTATGTCAATATTTTCATAAAACACTTAAAATCCCTCCTAAACAAATAAGTTTTTCAATATAACATAATATATATAAACCAATAATAGTGCAAAATATAAACTATCGCAACTTTAAGATAAATAAGAATACTTAACAAAGATATGATCATTTTGTGCAATAAATTGTACTTGCTTTTGAAATGAATTTTGCTGTTCCTTCTTCATTATAATCAATGTTTTCCTTAAAACGTTCATCTCCGATATGAATCAAATTTAGCATTGTACAATCTTATTTGTACAGTTATAAAACCTTTCATTTTTAAATTATATATATAACAAAATTTAAAAATGTTAAAGTATATTTTTTAAGTCAATTTCAATCAATGAATTTACATTGCAATTGGCCTCTTTTAAATAGTCAAAGTTTCCAACCCCTATAGAATACATGCCTGCATCATTAATAGCTTTAATTCCAGCTGATGAGTCTTCAATTCCAACACAATTTTTTGTCTGTAAATTTAGTTCTTTTGCTGCTAAAAGAAATATTCCAGGATCAGGCTTTCCTTTTGATACTAGTTCAGGATTTGCAATAATGTCAAAGAGAGATGTTAAATCTAATTTTTCTAATATAAGTGGTGCATTTTTACTTGCAGATGCTAATCCTATTTTTATATCTGCATTTTTAAGTTTTTTTAGAAGAACTACAACTCCAGGTAATATGTCCTCTTTAGATAAATTAGAAATCCAATTCAAATAATATTTATTTTTCTTATCTAGCAAATTAATTTTTTCATCGTTTGTATAATTAGAACTTTTATTATTTTGTTTTAAAATTAATTCTAAAGAATCTTCTCTCGATAAACCTTTAAGTCCTTCATTAAATTCTCTAGATATAGAAACACCTATTTCATCAGCAAGCTTTTCCCAAGCTTTATAATGACCTTCAGCTGTATCTGTAATTACTCCATCTAAATCAAAAATAACTCCTTTAATTAACATCTAGTATCAAACCTCCCACAAAATGGATCTATAGGACTGATTCCTTTGAATTCACTTTTACCTATAAGCTTTTTTACTACCAATTCAATATTTGCTTTTTGATTACTATACGCATTTATATAAGTTGGTATACGTGGCGCGTCACACAAGTGAAATGGATTACCTAGCGATATTATAACTACAGGAATTTCTTTAACAAACCATGGCATAAATTGAGCAAAAGGCATTCCCCATTCAATTCTATTTGAAGTTTGATTACTTTTAGTCTGATAATCGACTCCATATATTACAATATCATATTTATTTTTAAACTTTTCAATAGAACCAATGATTAACTCTAAGTCAAGTTTATTATTATCTAATACAGTAACTTTAAAACCTGATTTTTCAAGTTCTTCTGAAAAGATTGCTTTACTTTTGGTTTCGTTTCCTAAATGAATAAATAAAACTTTTTCATATTTTTCAGGAAGGATTGGTAAAATATTTTCATTATTCTTTACAAGAGTAATTGATTTATCAAAAATTTCTGTTGATAAATCTTTATAATCTTTAATTTCACCATTAGAAATTTTTTTTAAATTGTTGTAATATTCCTTAATTCCTAAAATACGAAGAACTGCTTCATTTAGTCTTTCTTCTGAAATTGCACCACTTAAAACACCTTCAAGGATAGCTGAAAAGTCTTCTTTCAAATCTTTAGTAAATAATATCATATCACAACCTGCATTAACACATTGGATTAAAGTTTCTTTTCTTGTAGCAAATGAATTAAAACCACCCATAAGTGTTGCATCAGTAATAATTAATCCATTAAATTTTAACTCTTTTCTTAATAAATCTTTAAGTAGATGTTTAGATAATGTAGCAGGTCTTAAGTCTTTATCTTCTATAGATTTATCTATACTTCTTTCAAAACAAGGAAGAAGTATATGACCTGCCATTATACAAAGAACACCAGAATCAATCAATTCTTTATAAATACTTCCATAAGTTTCATTCCATTTTTCTAAAGTCATATCATTTACTGAAGGTAACACATGATGATCTCTATCATCTTTACCATCTCCAGGAAAGTGTTTAATTACTGGAATAACCCCACCATCTTCTAATCCTTTGCAAAACTGCTTTGAAAAAGACTTAACACGAGAAGTATTATCACCAAAAGCTCTAGTCCCAGTAATAGGATTTAAATAATTAACATTTAAATCAACAACAGGCGAAAAAGTCATGTTTAAACCTAATTTAAAACTTTCTAATCCTATATAGTGTGAAGCTTCATAACTAAGATTTAAATCATTAGTAGCTGAAATTTGCATAGCACTTCCAAAACTTTCACCTTCACTTAAAATACCATTAACACCATTTTCTAAATTAGCAGAAATAAAAGGCTTTATTTTGCTATTACTATTAATTATTTCTATAACTTCTTTTGCTAAATTTTTAGTTACAGGCCTTAACATGATTCCACCAGGTTGAATTTTTTGAATAGTTTCAATAAGTTGTTCTTCTGTAATTTCAATGTTATGCATTAGAAAAAACAATTGTCCTACTTTTTCTTTTAATGACATTTTATTTAATTTATCCTTAATACCTTCAATTTGATTTTTATCCAAATTAAATGGTTGTTTTTTTAATAATTCTAAATCTAACACGCTTGTTTACTCTCCTTATTTCTGATTTCTAAGTCTTTAACTATATTGTTATACATTTCTGAAGTAAGCTTGTATCTTGATAAAATAATAATTGCTATTCCATAACCTACAACAGGTATCCATACAATTGCATTATGAAGATTAGATAATGTTTCTACACTTTGAACCTTACCAGGTATATATCCTATTCCATTTAAAATCCATCCACTAATAGCAGCTGACATACCTGAGGTTAATTTAGAGCTAATAGTATTAGTAGAAAGAATTACGCTTTCAAGTCTTGTGTTTGTTTTCCATTCACCATACTCCACCGTAGAAACTACCATATTAGTAATAACTAATGAATACATACCTACAATAGCACTTGATAATCCATCAATTATGATATAGAAATAAGACACTTTAAAATTAATTATGTATATAAATGAAATTATTACACTAATACCTAAAAAATATGACATAACCTTTTTATTACCATATTTCTTTAATAGTTTAGGAGATATAGCTATTAAAATTAATGTGACAGGTAAAGCGATTAAATTTGAAAAAGAGCCAAGTTTATCATTTCCAAGAGAAAATTTATAAAAATAAATTAATAGATTTGTTTTTATGTATAATGCTGTGTATATGAATAATTTAGCTGAAATTACATTAATCAATGGAGAATTAGCTAAAAGAGCTTTTATCATATCTGATAGTTTAAGTTTATTATTTTTCTTGACTTTTTTATCTTTAATTTCAGAAGTTTTACTTAAACCCAAGTCCTTAAGAGATTCATTTGAAAATAATTCTTTAGATAACACAAGACCAAAAATTAAAAATAAACTTCCTAAAATTATACTTAAAAGAAAAAATCCTTTTAAATAACTTCCGTTACCTAATATATCAACTAATGGCATCTGAGCTATTCCAAATCCAAATATTGCAAAAACCGAAGCTATTTTGATGCTTTGTAGAAGTTTAAAGCGGAAATTTTCATTCTTAGTAATAGCTGGAATAATTGACCAAAAAGCAATATCAAAGAATGCGTAAGCAGTCCAAAAAAGTATCGTTACAACGTATACATAAATAATATGAGTTCCTGGACTTAAATTTGGTTTAAAAAATAGTGCAATAAGTAAAATACTTATAATAGGAGGCATAGAAATAATATATGGCTTATATTTCCCCCATTTAGTGTTTGTTTTTTCTATTATTACAGCTATAATTGGATCAACAATCAATCCATAAATACGAACTACAAATAAAAGTGTACCAATAGTAGCTGCTGATAAACCAACTCCTTCAGTAAAGAAAAATAAAAATGCCGACATTAGAGCATAAACTAAATTTTGCCCGAGACCTCCCATTGCAAAACAACGGTTAATTTTTTTAGAATTTAACATAAATACAACTCCTCTCATTAATACAAGACAATTATAAGTTTTTTTTTTGCGAAAATCTCTCAAGTTATCTACTTCTTAGCTATAGCTTTTTATCTATTTAAAAGTTTTCATTTTAAAAAAGTTTAATCTGTAGCTATTTTGTTACAGATTTTTGTTATTTCTTTAATTTGTAAAAATATTTATAAAATCTAAGTTAATTTTAAGATTGTAATTTATGTACTTATAAATCAACAGCGAGTGTTAATTTATCTTGGTTATTTTTATAAAGTTATAATTCTTAGCAATTTGTCTAACATAATTTTTTGGCTCTTCTAATTTCATGGTGGAAACAAATATTACCAATAGTATAAATGAAGGACTACATTAAAGTAGTCCTTCATTTATTGCTTGTGTTAGGTCTTTAAAATCAACACCATAATCTCTATCTTTTATAGTATATAATTCTTTAAGTTCCTCCTCGATAAATGATTGTGAGTAGAGCACAGCATCTGTTTTGAAACTTGTCTTAATTATCTTATGATTAATAAAGAATATGGTCTTTGCCCTTAGTATATCAAAGTCATATCCACGACCTTGTTTTTCAATTGCCCTAATAGTATTGTTAATACCTTCAATAAAAGCATTAGTAATGCCTACCATATGAAAAATAATTAAATATTTCTCTACCCCAGTTCTTAACTGTCATTGCAGTATCATTATAGATTGTTAAATCATCTGAGATAGCCACTAAAGAAATCTATTATAGTAGCCTTATTTCTCTCTCTAAGCATATCTATAACAGTATGGTGTTCTATTACATATCAAAGTCCATGCCTGTTTACGGCTCTTACCTTCTCTCTGTATATGTATTTCATCTATACCAAGAATATTAAGAGTTTCAATTTCAAATAATTTAGGTATTTTCTTAGCTTCATCTAAAAATACATTTCCCTTCGGTTTTATTCCGTACAAATAAAGAGGGATATTTTTAAAAATAAAAAAGTTTTTTAATTTTTCTCTATTAATGTATAAAATTTTTTCGCTTGTCCATAATATAAATGTATCCACAAAATCATAATAATCATTAGTCCCCTTAAACTAGTATAATGTTTATTGTTATACTAATATGAATTATTTATTTACGAAGAAAACTCTCCATTATATAATAATGAAGAGTTTTCTTATTTATGGTTTACTTTTCAATTATATTTTAAATAATTATTTATGTTGTAGTATAATGGCGCAGTGGCATTGGAATTTACTTTTTAGAACTTCTTAATGTATATTTGTTGAATTAATTGCTTGTCACAATGTTCCATTGGGAACACGCATTAATTAGACTAATCTACATTTTTAGAATTCTTAAAGTAAATTCATCAGTCCACGTGCTTTATACTACAACATAAATTTACTTTTTAAAACATGTCATTATTTTTTAGATACATATTTATTATCTTTTATATAAAATCTCCATGGAAAATCTATTGCTTCCTCAGCATAATCTATTCCTATCCTAGTTGTCTGAACAATTTCATAATGATCATAACTATCTTCTATATATAAATCACCTTTTTCATAAAGCACTTTATAATTATCTTTTTTACCTATACCAAAAGCCATGCATAACTTTGAAGGTCCATTAGTTAATTCTTTCTTCTTAACGGTAGATAATTCTTCATACTTCTTATTAAACCTCTTTAAAGAAATATAATCAAAATTATCTAATGGTTCTAATGCTCTAATTAAAACTCCCTGCCCATCATCATCTTCTCCACTTATTACATTAAAGCAATGATAAAGTCCATATATAAAATATACATAAGTTATTCCGCCTTCTTTAAATAGCGGCTCTGTTCTTTCTGTTCTTCTTCCATTATAAGCATGTGATGCTTTATCAATTGACCCTATGTATGCTTCAGTTTCTACTATTTTTCCCCTTAAAATAACACCATCTATCTCTTTTACTAAAATTTTACCCAATAAATCTTTAGCTAATTCCAAAGCATCTCTTTTATAAAATTCCCTATTTAAAATCAATCACTCATCACATCCCCTATTTTAAATCTCATTCTAAAGTTTTATTATAACTAATTTTTGATATTTTATTATAAATCTACATTAAAAATAAATGTTTATATTTTGGTGTTCTTAAAATAAATTACTCAATCTATGTGCTTTATACTAAAATATAAACAAATTCTTAAAGCATATGCTAAATATCAAAAATAACTACTTTATTCGATTTTAAACTTTCCTTTACATCTATTATTCTTTGATTAGATGATCCTCTGAATCTTAATCCATCTTCTTTTTTATTTTCTTCAAATTTTCCATCCACTAATACATCTATGTTATTTATTAAGTCTTTCCAACCTTTATTGCTTTCTAAATTATCATTTATATATTCAAATGTATATCCTGTATAGCACCAAATATTTTTATTATTTTCTTTAAAAATTTTTGCCATATAAGAAAATTGATCTGCTCTTTCAAATGGATCTCCTCCACTAAAAGTAATACCTTTAATCATTGGATTACATAAAACATCCTCTATTAATTCATCTATATCCTTTTCTTCTCCGCCATTAAAATCATGAGTATCTGGATTAAAACAACCTCTACAATTATGATTACATCCTTGTGAGAAAAATACTCTTCTTATTCCTGGACCATTTACTAAACTTTCATACGCTATACCTGATAATCTTATTTTTTTATCCAAAATAATACACTTCCTTTAAAATTCTTATATCTATATTTAAGATTCATTATATATCTATCCTTTAAATATAGGAAATATAATATTAGCTTTAAAACAAAAAAAATAGAAAAGCTACTAATATATATAATAAATTATATATAATATTAGCTTTTCAAAAGCACTTCATTTATTACTTGTAATTAAAGAAACTATTTTAAATATGTGTTAATATATGAAATATGCAAAATGGAATTTTATTCCGTCCAATTTCCCTTATACATATATTAAGGCCTTGTTAAAATAACATCTTGAATTAACCCTAATGTTAGTTCCTTCTCTTCAAAATCTTTTACTGGCATAGGTCTTGCATATAAATATCCTTGAGCATTATTGCATCCTACTTCACTTAAAAATTCTGCTTGTTCATGAGTTTCTACCCCTTCACAGATTACATTTAAATCTAATTCTTTAACCATTCTCACAATATTTGCTATTACTATCTCACCTTTTTTAGAACTATCCTTACTATTTAAGAATTCTCTATCAAGTTTTATTGTATCAATAGGTAAATCTTTCAATATATTAAGTGAAGAAAGACCTGTCCCAAAATCGTCTAATGATATACTAAATCCCATTGCTTTTAATCTAAGCAATGCTTGCAACATATTATCATAATGATTAAATATTGCACTCTCTGTAATTTCAATCTCTATTAAATTTGGATTTATATCATATTTATTAAATATTCTGCTTACATTCTTTATAAAATAATCTACATTTTTCAAATTAATTCTTGATATATTCACTGAAATAGGAATTAATTTAATATTATTTTGCTTCCATTCATTTATTTTTGAACATACCTCTTCAAAAATAAACATATCTAAATTAACTATAAATCCATTTTTTTCAAACAAAGGTATGAAATCTATAGGATTTATTAATCCTTTTTCAGGATTGTTCCATCTTACAAGTGCCTCTGCTCCAATACAACTTTCTAATTTTATATCATACTTAGGTTGAAGATATAATTCAAATTGTCTATTAGTTAATGCACTATACATAACATCTTCTATTTGCTTTTGCTTTATTAACTTACTTTGAAGCTCTATATCATAAAAACCTATAAACTCATTACAATCACTTTTTGATGTTTCCCTAGCAAAAGCTACATTATCAATCATTTTATTTATATCTTCTTCTGTTCCATCTACAACATATACCCCATATGAAAGAGAGAAGTTTGGAATTTCCTTAGTTCCATTATCAAAAAACCTCATACTATTATCTAATGCATTAATTCTATCTATAATATCATTTTCATCTTTATATTTTAATAGTAATATAAATAAATCATCCCTTACTCTACAAAACATTTCTTTATACAATAATTTATTTTTCAAAATATCAGATATATATTTTAATAATAAATTCCCGGTTTTATATCCCCATATATCATTTATAATTTTAAATCTAACTATGTCAAATTCCACCAGTGCATATGACGAATTCATATTCTCTTCCAAGACTTCTTTTATGTCCATTTTAAATTTAGTTAGAGTTTTTCCTCCAGTAATATCATCAACAAATGCTATGTCTTTAATTAACTTTTCTTTTCTATTTCTATAAAAATTTATATAAATTAAAAGTATTAAAAATATTAGTATAACAAAACTCGCTAGCATAGTCATTAAGGATGTTAGATATTGTTTTTCATTTATATTGGATGCCTCTATTAAAGATAAGACATAATAATCCTTTAAGTCATTTATTTTAGAGTATGACAAAATATACTTATTTTTATTTAATGTAATAAATACAGCACCATCTCTATTATTAGTTAAATCATCTTTTAATATTTCTATATCATCTAAATCATGATATGAAAATATATTACTATCGTTTAACATATTAAATAGATCACCTGATCCTATTAATATATCCCCATTTTTATCTAGTATGTATGTCTCAACCTGTTGATAAAATTTAGAATTTGATATAAATAATTTTTCTATATCCTTAAATGATATGGTTCCATATAAAGCCCCTTTAATTTTATCATTATGGAGTAATGATGTTACATATATGAATACTTTTTCGCCAGTTTTTAAATCAGTATCTATTGTTAAAACATCTTCATTAGTTTTTTCCCATTTTTTAAAATAATCCTTGTTACTAATATCATTAATTGAACCATCAATACAATTTAAAATTCCATCCGAAGTTATAATTCCTGTTGTTAAAAAATCTTTTCTTTCTTCCAAATTTAAAATGTCCATAACATTTTCTTCTTTGAAATCGTTTAATTCATTAAAAATACCCGACACGTGCTTCATATATTGTATATTATCATTTAACGTATAATTTATGAACATAGAATTATTTTCTGATGCTTTTACAATAACAGATTTATTGCCTTTATTTATTACTTCTTTAACTTCTATTATACATACAGAAAATCCAATGGCTATTAACATAACAATAACAGTAATTGGTATAATATAGGCAAAAATATTACTTTTAAACTTATTGTTCATATATTTACCCCCTAACTCTTAATATCACTACTTCAAAGGTTCTACAAAGAAAAATTCAAGTAATTTAAATTATTGTAATTTATTGTATATCCATATTTTATCATATTTTCATATAAACTTGTATTAAAATAAAAAAAGACTTTCTTAAATTTTTCTTTTTATTTAAGAAAGTCGTTTTTTATATAGGTTATATTTCAGCAAAGTGTTGATATAAATTAATTTTTCTATGAATTAAGCTTTACATAATTTAATCTTCCACCAGCTTTTATAACATCTATTTCTTTTGATGTTAATTTAACTAAAACTTGAAATTCACTATTTTTAGTTAAGTTTTTAATTTTTAATACTCCATTATTTAAATTATCACTTATATTTTCTATTAATAAATCATCAACTAAATTTATTTTTTCATAATCTGAAGAATCCTTAAATTCAATTGGTACTATTCCATTGTTTATTAAATTTGCTTTATGTATTCTAGCAAATGATTTAGCAATAACTGCTTTTACTCCTAAATATAAAGGTGCTAATGCAGCATGTTCTCTACTTGAACCTTGTCCATAGTTTTCTCCAGCTATTATAAACCCTCCATTAAATTCTTTAGTTCTCTTAGGGAATTCTGTATCTACTGTATTAAAGCAGAATTCTGAAAGATAAGGAATATTAGATCTAAATGGTAATAATTTTGAGTTAGAAGGCATTATATGATCTGTTGTGATGTTGTCTTCTACTTTTATTAACACTTTACCATCTATTTTGTCTCCAAGTGCCTTATTTATTGGGAATGGTTTTATATTCGGACCTCTGACTACTTCAACTTCTTCATTAGTTTTAGCAGGTTCTAAAATCATAGAATCGTCTATGATAAACTTTTCAGGCATATCAACCTTTATATCTACATCCATTTGTCTTGGGTCAGTTAAACACCCTTTAATGGCTGAAACTGCTGCTGTTTCTGGACTTACAATATATATTTGTCCTGATAGTGTTCCACTTCTACCATAGAAATTTCTATTTACAGTTCTTAATGATATCCCATTAGTTCCTGGTGCTTGACCCATTCCAATACATGGTCCACAAGAGTTTTCAAGTATTCTTGCTCCTGAACTAATTATATCTGCTAAAGCTCCATTTCTAGCAATCATCTCCATAACTTGTCTAGATCCTGGTCCAATAACTAAACTTACATTTTCATGTACTTTATTTCCTTTTAATATTTTTGAAACCTTCATTAAATCTTCATAAGAAGAATTAGTACAACTTCCTATAAACACTTGGTCGACTTTAATCTTTCCGGCTTCCTCAACAGTTACAACATTATCTGGACTGTGAGGTTTTGCAGTTAATGGTTTTAAATCATTTAAATTTATAACTATTTCTTCATCATATATAGCATCTTCATCAGCTTTTAATTCCAGCCAATCGTCTTCTCTATCTTGTGCTTTAAAGAATTCTAAAGTTCTTTCATCACTAGGGAATATTGATGTTGTAGCACCAAGTTCAGCTCCCATATTAGTTATTGTACCTCTTTCTGGCACTGATAAACTTTTAATTCCTTCTCCACAATATTCAAATACTTTTCCAACGCCACCTTTTACAGTACATATTCTAAGTACTTCTAAAATCACATCTTTTGCAGCCACCATTTTATTTAGCTTCCCTTTAAGTTCAACTTTTACAACTTTAGGTGTATTTATATTATATGCACCACCACCCATTGCAAGAGCAACATCTAATCCACCAGCTCCCATTGCAAGCATTCCAACTCCACCAGCTGTTGGTGTATGACTATCTGAACCTGTTAATGTATCTCCAGGTGTTGCAAATCTTTCTAAAAATATTTGATGACATATTCCATTTCCAGGCTTTGAAAAATACACTCCATATTTTGATGCTACTGTTTGAATGAACTTATGATCATCTGCATTTTCAAATCCTTGTTGAAGCATATTATGATCAATAAATGCCACTGATTTCTTAGTTTTTACTCTATCTATTCCCATAGCTTCTAATTGAAGATATGCCATTGTTCCAGTTGAATCTTGAGTTAATGTTTTATCAATTTTAATAGAAATTGGTTCTCCTGTTTTTAAATTTCCTTCAACGATATGATTTTTTAAAATTTTATAAACTAAATTATCTCCCATGTTTGTTCCCCCTATTATTGCTTATGGTTTAATTCTATTACTTTTAGGTAGATGTTGATATTTTATAATTTATTAATTCTTTTATATTCTTTATATAATTGAACAACCTCTTTATCAAAAAGACATCTTTTTAATCTAACAGATGTTGATCTAACTAATTCTAATATTCCTGTGGCTTCATCTTTAGTAAGTTCTATTGCATATTCCCTAAATTTATTTTCAACTGCAGCACGTCCTGAATGTTTTCCAATAACTATTTGTCTTTCTAATCCTACAATTGCTGGATCAAATGCTTCATAATTAGTTGGATCTTTAAGAGCTCCATCAGCATGAATTCCAGATTCATGTGCAAACATATTACTTCCAACTATGGCTTTCCACTTTGGTAGTTCTCTACCTGATGCCCTAGATACATATTGAGAAAGATCTTTAAGCATTGTTGTATCAATGTCTCCCTTATATCCATATACAATCATTAATGCCATAATTACCTCTTCTAATGCAGCATTTCCTGCTCTTTCTCCAAGGCCATTAACAGTTACTCCAACATGTGTAGCTCCACCTTCAAGTCCTGCTATAGCATTTGCAGTAGCCATACCAAAATCATTATGTGTATGCATTTCTATATTAAAATTAGTAGTCTCATAAAGCTCCTTAATTCTTTTTTGAATTTTAAAAGGCTCCATAATTCCTACAGTATCACAATATCTAAATCTATCTGCTCCAGCTTGTTTAGCTGCTTGAATGAATTCTATTAAAAAATCTTGATCAGCTCTTGACGCATCTTCTCCATTAACTGATACATAAAGTCCATTCTTTTTAGCAAACTCAACTGATTTAACCATATTTTCTAATACCCATTCTCTTGATGTTTTTAGTTTATGTTGAATGTGTATATCTGATACTGATATAGATACTGCTACTGCATCAACGCCACAGTCTATTGATTGTTCTATATCACCAATAACAGCTCTATTCCATGCCATTATGCTTGGCTTTAAATTTCTTTTAACAATTTCTTTTATTGCAGCCTTTTCATCTCCACCCATAGTAGGTATACCAACTTCTAATTGATCTACTCCAAGTTCACTTAACATTTCTGCAATTGCTATCTTTTCAGCATTAGCAAAAACTACGCCTGCTGTTTGCTCCCCATCTCTAAGAGTAGTATCAACTATATTAATTTCTTTATTGGTATTTATATTTTTAACTGACATTTTAACTCCCCCTTAATATTTGTTTATTACCTATTGCTTTTACTACTTAATTTTTATTTATTTATCATTATACACCATGTATACATATAATGGAATGATAATTTTCTTATTTTTGCAGCAAAGAGACCATTCTCCTTCAATATTTCTTGTCATATAAGGTAATTTATATGAAAAATTATAATTTATTGCAAGATTTTTTTGAAATTATTCATTTAATGAAATTACATAACAATGAGATTCATCGTGATTAAACTTAAAAATGTATGTACTATACTTTATTAAATTACTATGTTCATTTTACACGTATGCATATATCAACACTCTACTAAAATATATTTATTTATATAAAAAAAGCACTAAATGTAATGAAGATACTTTTTAGTATATTCATTCACATTTAATGCTTTTTTATTTAATTAGTTTTTAATTTTTGGCTCTGTTTTAAATGTGTGTTGATATATGCAATAGGTAAAGTGGCATTGTAATTGGACTTTGAGAATACTTAATGAGTCTTGTCTCATTTACTGCTTGTCTCAATTTTATATTGGGAGCAAGCTAAAATGGGACTATACTCATTTTAGCATTCCTAAGTTCAATTACT